>NZ_LSHM01000031.1:0-111593 GCF_001557175.1 Blastomonas sp. CCH9-A1 | reverse complement strand
GGCCAGGTCCCCGCAATCTCCGCCCCGCCCCCGCATCCTCTGATAGTACGGGGCATGCCGCCCCCGAGTCTCGGAGGGCCCCATGCGTATCCTGTTCGTGCATCCCAATTATCGTTCGGGCGGGGCGGAGATTGCGGGGACCTGGCCTCCCGCCTGGGTGGCCTATCTCACCGGGCCGCTGCGGCGCGCGGGGTTTGACGACATCCATTTCATCGACGCGATGACCGAGGGGGTGTCGGACGACGATCTCGCCGCGCGCATGGCGGCGCTGCAGCCCGATATTGTCGGCACCACCGCGATCACGCCCAGCATCTATGCCGCCGAGCGTGTGCTGGAGATCGCCGCGCTCACCGTGCCGCACGCGGTGCGCGTGCTGGGCGGGGTGCATGCGACCTTCATGTACAAGCAGGTTCTGGTCGAAGCGCCGCATATCGATGTCATCGTCCGCGGCGAGGGCGAGAATATCGCGGTCGAGCTGTTCGGCGCGATCCAGCGCGGGCGCTATCTCGATGAGCGCGCCAATATCGCGGGCCTCGCGTACCGGGAGGGCGACGCGATCGTCGCAACCAAGGCGGCCGAGACGATCAAGGATATGGACAGCCTCAAGCCCGACTGGGACATTCTCGACTGGAAGCAGTACACGTACATTCCGCTCGGCACGCGCGTTGCCATCCCCAATCTGGCGCGCGGCTGTCCGTTCACCTGCAGCTTCTGTTCGCAATGGAAATTCTGGCGCGATTACCGCGTGCGCGATCCCAAGAAGGTCGTCGACGAGATCGAGGAGCTGCACGAGAAGCACGGCGTCGGCTTCTTCATCCTCGCCGACGAGGAGCCGACGATCAACCGCAAGAAATTCATCGAGTTCTGCCAGGAGCTGATCGATCGCGGCCTGCCGGACAAGGTGAAATGGGGCATCAACACCCGCGTCACCGATATCTATCGCGACAAGGAATTGCTCAAATTCTATCGCTCAGCGGGGCTGGTGCATGTGAGCCTCGGCACCGAGGCGGCGGCGCAGATGCGGCTCGACCTGTTCAACAAGGAAACCAAGGTCGAGGAGAACAAGACCGCGATCCGCCTGTTGCGCGAGGCCGATATCTTCGTCGAGGCGCAGTTCATCGTGGGGCTGGAAAGCGAGACCGCCGAGACGCTCGAGGAAAGCTGGCGCATGGCCTGGGACTGGCAGCCGGACCTTGCCAACTGGTCGATGTACACGCCCTGGCCGTTCACCCCGCTGTTCGAGGAGCTGAAGGACAAGGTCGAGGTCCATGATTTCAGCAAGTACAATTTCGTGACGCCGATCATGAAGCCCGCGGCGATGGAGCGCGGCGAGCTGCTCGACCGGGTGATGGCCAATTACCGCCGCTTCTACATGCGCAAGGCCCTGTTCCATTATCCCTGGCGCGGCACCGGCTTCCGGCGGCGCTATCTGCTGGGCTGCCTCTATGCCTTTCTGCGCGCAGGCTTCCGCCGCACCTTCTATGATCTCGGCAAGGCCGGCTATTGGGGGCCGCAGACGGCCAAGAGCGTCGACTTCCACTTCGACGAGAAGCGCATCGCGGTCGAGCAGGCGGCGTCCGATTGGGAAACGGCGGCGGATCGCGCCGCGCGCGCCGGGGAACGCCGCGCCGCCGTCCGCGCGCAAATGAAGGAGCGCGCGCGCGATCGCATCGAGTTGAGTGCAGCACCGAAGGGCGAGTGAGGTGGCTGCCGCTCCCTCGCGCGCTGGCAGTGTGCAGGCGCACACGGGCGCGCTGATCGGCCCCAATGCCGTCCTGCAAATGGCATGGGCGATGGAGGGCACGATTGGCGCAGACGCGGCGCGCGAGGTCCTCGAGGTCGCGGGGATCGATGCCCTGCCCTCGGGCGAGGCGATGATCTGCGAGGGCCAGGCGCTGCGACTGCACCACGCGCTGGCGATGCTGCATCCAGCCGAAGCGAATGACATCGCGGTGGCGGCGGCTGTCGGCACGGCGGACTATATCATCGCCAACCGCATCCCGCGCCTTGCCGCGATGGCCTTGCGCTGGCTCCCCGCCCCGCTCGCCGCGCGGCTGCTGATGCGCGCAATCGAGCGCCATGCCTGGACGTTCGTGGGCGCAGGCGCGTTCACCGTCACCGGGCCCTGGCATTTCACCATCGACCGGTCTCGCTCGGGCGATGCGACCGAGCCGCCCGACACGCTGTTCCTATGGTATGCGCACGTTTTCGCGCGGCTCTATTCGCGGCTGGTGCGCGCGCGATCAGGCTGCACCGGCACCGCGCCCGATCCGCGCTACCCGTGCCGCTGGCATTACCATATCGCCCCGCTCAAAGCTGGCGCAGCGCCCGCGCGGGCCTTGCCGCCAGCACGGGGAGCGATCCGGCAATCCCCAGCCCCAGCGTCAGCAGTGCCCCGCCCGCCAGCGTCAGCATCACCACCGGCCAGTCGGGTGCCCAGTTGAAGCTGAAAATCTGGGTGATGACATACCAGGCCGCCGTCAGCCCCAGCGCCAGCGCGACCAGCGCGAGCAGCGCGGCGAGCAGGCCATATTCGAGCGCCTGGGCCGACAATATCTGCCGCCGCGTCGCGCCCAGCGTCTTCAGGATCACGCTGTCATAGATGCGCGCCTGACGGCTGGCCGCGATCGCGCCGATCAGCACCGCGATGCCGGAGAGGATCGCGATCGACCCCGCAGCAGCGATGGCCGTCGCGATCTGCGTCAGGATCGTGGTCACCTGGCCGATGACATCCCGCACCTCGATCACCGAGCTCGAGGCGAACCCGGCGAGCACCGCCTTGCTCACCGCGCGCTCCTTTACGTCGGCATCGGCCATGCCCTTGAGCGAGACCGTCGCGGCCAGGTTGTGCGGTGCATCGCGCAATGTGTTGGGGCTGAACACCATCACATAGTTGAAGCCCATCGTGTCCCAGTTGATCTGGCGCAGCGAGGCGATTCTGGCGGTGAACTCGCGCCCCAACAGGCTGACGGTCAGGCTGTCGCCAACCTTGAGGTCGAGCACATTGGCCATCTCGCGGTCGATCGAAACCAACGGCGGGCCTTCATAGCCTTTCGGCCACCATTTGCCTTCGATCAGTTCGCTCCCCTCTGGCAGCGTTTCGGCATAGGTGAGCCCCCGCTCGCCGCGCAGCACCCAGGCGTTTTCGGGAATGTCCTTGAGGTCGGCGACGCGGATGTTCTTGTAACCGGTCACCGTGCCGCGCAGCGAGGGCACCGCGTTGATCGCCGCGCCCGGCGCGGCCTGCTCGACCGTGCGGCGAAATTCGGCCTCGCGCGCCACCGGCACGTCGAGCACGAACAGATTGGGCGCTTCTTTCGGCACCGTCCGGGTAATCTCGTTGGTCAGGCTGGTCTGGATGCCCGCCAGGATCACGAACAGCGTCAGCCCCAGCCCGAGCGCCACCACCAGCTGCCCGGTCTGTGCGCCCGGGCGGTGCAGGTTGGCGAGCGCAAGGCGCAGCAGCGGCGCCTTGGGCCGCGGCAGGCGCGAGGCGGTCCAGCGGATCGCCCAGCCGATTCCTGCGAGCATCAGCAGCACGCCCGTTGCCGCCGCCATGAACCAGGCCGAGAACACCGCCTCGCGCGCTGTCACCAGCGCCAGCGTGACGATGCCCGCAATGCCGATGCCGACCGCGATCAGCGTCGCGCGGTCCGGCCAGCGGTTGCCCTCGATCAGCGATCGGAACAGCCCCGCCGCCGGCACATGCCGCGCGCGCGCCAGCGGCGGCAGCGCGAAAATGAACGCGATCAGCAGGCCATAGGCCGCGCTCACCGCCAGCGGTCGCGGATAGATGGCAAATCCCGGCTTGACCGGCAGCACATCGCCCGCCGCCGCGATGATGGCAGGGGGGATCAGTGCGCCTGCGATCAGCCCGCCGAGAATCGCGAGCGCCGACACCGCGAGAATCTGCACGAGGTAAATCCGCAAGATGTCGCCGGAACCGGCGCCCAGGATCTTGAGCGTCGCGATGCCCTGGCGCTTGGTGGCAAGATACGAGGCGACGCCGTTGCCGACGCCGATCCCGGCAATCACCAGCGCGGCCAGCCCCACCAGCGACAGGAACTGGCCCATGCGCTCGATGAAGCGCGCAGTGCCCGGTGCGCCGCGATCGCGGTCGCGCAGCTCGAGCCCGGCTTCGGGGAATTCCGCCTTCAACCGCGCGATCGATTGCGCCGGGTCGGCGAGCGGGCCGACCTTCACGCGATATTTCGCCTCGTACATGCTGCCCGGCTGGATCAGCCCGGTGCGCTGGATGCCGAGATCGGAGACGAGCGCGACCGGGCCGAGCGTGAAGCCCTCGCCCAGTCGGTCGGGCTCATCCGCGATGATGCCCGTGATAGTGAACTCGGCGTCGCCAAAGCGGATTTTGTCACCGCGCTTGAGGTCCAGCCGGTCGGCCAGCCCTGCCCCGATCACTGTGCTGGCGGGGTCGAGCGGCGCGTATTTGCCCGATTGCAGCGTCATCGTGCCATAAAGTGGGTAATCGTAATCGACGCCCTTCAGTTCGGCGAGGATCGCATCGGGGCCGCTGCCGCTCGCGCGCGGCGCAGTGCGCTGCGCCATCGCCTGCATGCGTACGGTTTCGGACAGCAGGCCCTCGCGCTCGAACGCGGCGAGCTCGGCCTCGCTCGCGAGGCGCTGCGACATCGTCACCTCGAAATCGCCGCCCAGGATCACCTGGCCGCGCTGCGACAGCTCGCCGGTGATCGACGCGGTGAGGCTGCCGATCGTCGCCAATGTCGCGACGCCAAGGAACAGGCAGATGATGAGCAGGCGAAGCCCGCGGAACCGCCCGGATAGGTCACGCCGCGCAATGCGCCAGATCTGCGCCCAGGTCATGCGCCAGCGCCGCCAGCCCGGTCCGCGACGATCAGACCGTCGCGCATCTCGATCACGCGGTCGCAATGCGTTGCGAGCGAGGGATCGTGGGTGATGATCAGCAGCGTCGCGCCGCTCGCGCGCTGGCGGCTGAACAGCAGGTCGATGATCGCCTCGCCGGTCGCGCCGTCGAGATTGCCCGTGGGCTCGTCGGCAAAGATGATCTCCGGCCCCGGTGCCATCGCGCGCGCAATGGCGACGCGCTGCTGCTCGCCGCCTGAAAGCTGGCTGGGATAATGCGTCACGCGGTGGCCGAGCCCGACCGCCTCCAGCTCGCGCTGCGCCGTACCGAACGGATCGGCAATCCCGGCCAGCTCGAGCGGCACCGCGACATTCTCGAGCGCGGTCATCGTCGGCAGCAGGTGGAAGGCCTGGAGCACGATGCCGATGCGCCCGCGCCGCGCGCGCGCCAGGCCGTCCTCGTCCATCGGCCCGAAATCGAGGCCGGCGACGCGCACCTCGCCGCTGCTCGCGCGTTCCAGGCCGGACAGGATCGCCATCAGCGACGACTTGCCCGATCCCGAAGGTCCGAGCAGCGCGACCGACTGGCCCAGCGGAATTTCCAGATCGATGCCCTTCAAAATCTGCGTTTCATGCCCCGCTTCGCCGAGGACAAGGGTGACATTGCGGGCTGCAATAGCAATATGGGGGGCAATATGCGGCCGCGTGAGCGTATCGTGCATGAAATGAAAGGGCTTTCGCTTTGGGACGGAACAGCATTCTATATGGGGCGGCTTTATTGCTTGTCCATTGCACTGCGGCCTGCACGCAGCCGTCGGACGAAGCGACCAAGCCGCCGGTCGAAAAGGGCCAGGAAACCGGTGCCGAACAGCCCGGCCGCAATCCGCTCAACGCCGACACCCGGCTGGTCATGGCGTTCGGCGACAGCCTCTATGCCGGTTATAACGTAAAGCAGGACGAGAGCTTCCCCGCGCAGCTCGAAAAGGCACTGTCCGCCAGGGGCCTGAACGTCCAGGTGCACAATGCCGGGGTGTCGGGCGACACCACGGCAGCGGGGCTGCAGCGCCTCGCCTTCGCGCTCGACGGCCTGCCGCGCAAGCCCGATCTCGTCATCCTGGGCCTGGGCGGCAACGACATGCTGCGTGGGATCAGCCCGGAGCAGACCCAGAGCAATCTGAAAGCGATTCTCGACGAACTGAAGAAGCGCGACATTCCGGTCGTACTCACCGGCATGATCGCCGCGCCCAATCTGGGCCAGGATTATGCGAGCAAGTTCAACCCGATCTATCCCGCGCTCGCCAAACAATATGATGCGGGATTATATCCCTTTTTCCTCGACGGCGTGATCACCGACAAGGCATTGATGCTGCCCGATGGCATTCACCCCAATCCGAAGGGAATTGCCAAGGTGGTCAACGGGATAGACGATATGGTTGCGAGCAGGTTGCAGAGCTGAACCCGTTTTGGCGACAAAGACGCGACATCTTGATTACGATAGCAAGTCATATCGTAACCGAAGATCGACCATTTTGTCATCAAGACGCCATGGCGGCGTCATCGCGCGTCCCTAGCTGCGCCCCCGAACACCAACGGGGGTTGCGCCATGATTCTGAAAACATCTGCCACCGCGCTGCTGCGCACATCGATCTCGCTCATGGCCTTGGCCGCAGCAGCCACCGGCATGCCCGCGATGGCGCAGGAAGCTGCCGCGGACGATAAGGACGGCAATGGCGAGATCATCGTCCAGGGCGCGATCATCACCGCGCAGGGGGAATCGATCGCGCAAAAGCGCAATGCCGACAATCTGATAGACATCTCGGCAGCGGACTCGGTCGGCCGCTTCCCCGACCAGAACAGCGCCGCCGCGCTCTCGCGCCTGCCCGCCGTCGCGGTGCAGCGTGACCAGGGCCAGGAACGTTATATCCAGGTGCGCGGCGCGCCCAACCGCTGGACTTCGGTCAGCATCGACGGCGTGCCGATGATCGGTGCAGACGAAGGCGGCCTCACCCGCGCCTATCGCTTCGACGCGGTCCCAGCGGTCATCCTGAGCGCGCTGGCGATCAACAAGTCGCTCACCCCCAATATCCAGGCCGAGGCGATCGTCGCCAATATTGACCTCCGCACCTTTTCGCCGCTCGAGGGCAAGACCGGTTTCCATGTCCAGGGCGATGTCGGCTACGGCTTCATGGAGCTCGGCGAAGGCGACCAGCGCCAGGGTTCGCTGCGCGTCTCGTACAGCGACGGCACGTTCGGCGTCGTCGCAGGCGCATCGCATTACCGCCGCGAGCAGGTGACCGACAACCGTGAGGTCGGCCTCTATGACGAACCGAGCGGCCCTACCGATACCCAGTTCGGCCCGACCGAGATCGACATCCGCCAGTATCGCCTTTTCCGCGAGAATAACGGCCTGTTCGCCGCGTTGGAATATTCGCCGCAGGAAGGCCAGAAGCTCTATGCCAGGACCATCTATACCGAGTTCAAGGACGACGAGCAGCGCGACCAGTACGAGATCCGGCTCGACCGCGCGCTGTCGGGCACGCGCAACCTTTCGGGCGGCGATCTTGTTCGCGTGCCGATCCGCGGCTCGTTCAACCTCGGCAACTATCGCACGCGCAATTTCATCAACACCATCGGCGGCGATTACGAGGAAAATGGCTGGAAGGTGAATTTCGCTGCCAATTATACCCGTACCGAGAACACAACCTATCTGCCCTTGGTCCAGGCGAGCACCGCCACCGCGACCTCGCCTTCGGTACGCTATGATTTCAGCCGCCCGAACCTGCCGATCGTGCAGCTGTTCCAGACCGTGCCCGGGGCGACGGCGGGCAGCTTCGTGCGCGGCCCGGCGCTGGCGAATTTCGACCAGACCACGCTGATCAACGCCAACACCTCTCCCGCCTTGGTCATCCCGATCGTGCAGGACGTGTTCACCGACAGCTATACCGTGAAGCTCGATGTCGCCAAGGAACTGGGCGATGTGACGCTGACCGGCGGGCTGCTCTATGCCGATCGCGATATCGGCGGGTTCATCTTCGCGACCTCGAACGCGGTGCTGCTCTCGCCCCAGGCGCTGGCGGGCACGGGGCTCAGCTTCAACCCTGCCAGCTATATCACCAACACCCCCTGGGATACCGGCTTCCCGCTCGGGATCACTTTCAACTATGTCGACAACACGCGGATGCGCGCCGATCTCGACACTATCTTCGCGACGCTCCAGCGCCAGGGCCGGTTCAACCCCGCCAACAACGTTCCTGCGGAAAACCGCTTTCAACTGAACGAGAAGACGCTGACCGCCTATGGCATGGCCAAATGGGTGTTCGACGGCGGCCAGGTGATCGCCGGTGCGCGCGTCGAGCATTTCCGGCTGCAGAACCAGGGCCAGGCGCGGCTCGCCAACGGCACACTGGTGCCGCTCTCGGCACCGCAGGACTATACCGACATCTTCCCGAGCGTGAATGCGCGCTTCGATGTCACCGACAATCTCGTCTTCCGCGTCGCCGGACAGCGCGGCATCGCGCGGCCCAGCTTCGGCGAAATCCGCGTGGGCTCTGCGATCAATGACACGAACAGCCCCGGCACAATCGCTGGCGGCAACCCCGATCTTCGTCCCGAATATACCTGGGGCGTCGATGCGAGCCTCGAATATTACATTCCGGGCCAGGGCATCATCGCGGTGTCGGGCTTCCACCGCTGGGTCGACAACGTGCTGTTTTCGAACACGCAGATCGTGGGGTCGGACGCGTTCAACAGCAACGGCGTCGATCGCTCGCGCTATCTGCTGACCTCGAGCTTCAACGGCAATTCGGGCGAGCTTTACGGGGTCGAGTTCAACTATCAGCAGCAGTTCACCTTCCTGCCCTCGCCGCTCGACGGTTTCGGCTTCCAGGGCAACCTGACGCTGATCGAGGGCAGCTTCGATACCGACCAGCGCCGCAATATCGGCTTCCCCGGAACCTCGGACACGATCGTCAACGCCTCGCTCTATTACGAGAAATACGGGCTTTCGGTCCGTGCGAGCTATCAGTGGCGCAGCGACTATCTGGAAACGCTGTCGATCGGCACCGGCGGCACCGTGACCGGCGACGAGTTTCGCGGCGGCTACACCAATGTCGATGTCGCCATCCGCTATGACATCACGCCGAACATCAGCCTGTTTGCCGATCTCAACAACTTGACCGACGCCAAATATACCGCCTTCCTTGGCAACAAGGGCCGCCCGACCGAGGTGGAACAGATCGGCAGGCGCTACCTTGCCGGCATCCGCTTCGGCTTTTGACAGGAGAGACTGTATGCGCCTCAAGACCGCTTTCGCCCTCGCGCTGTTCGCCAGCGCCGCGCCTGCCCTCGCCATCGATAGCGTGACGGTCAGCCGCATCGATGCCGACAAGGTCAAGGTGACCTGGACCGACAGCGATCCGGTCGACATCATCGTCACCGACACCCCGGTCGCCGCCGGCGCTGCCGTTCCGGTGGTCAAGGCCAATCGCAAGGGTGAGGCGATCGTCGCCATGCCGTCAGCCAAGCGCCAGTTCCTGGTGCTGCGCGATGGCGGCGATGCCTCGCTGACGCTGACCGCCGAGCGCGAACTGCCGCTCGCCAAGGGATCGAATTTCCGCGATCTCGGCGGCTACAAGGCGGCGGGCGGAAAGACCGTGCGCTGGGGCAAGATCTTCCGCTCGGGTGCGCTGCCTCTGCTCACCGATGAGGATTATGCGCTGCTCGGCGGGCTGAATATCGGCACCATCGTTGACCTGCGCTCGCTCGAGGAGCGCGAGGTCGCTGCAACCCAGCTCGACGACCGCACCGGCGCGCTTTTCGTCTCCAACGATTATTCGCTGAAACCGCTGATGGCGAACATGGGCAGCATGAAGGGCGAATATGTCTATACCGGCATGGAAAAACTGCTCGCCCCGCAATACCGCTCCTTGTTCAAGCGGCTGCTCGCCGATGATGGGGCAGTCATGTATCACTGCTCGGCCGGACAGGACCGCACCGGCATTGCTTCGGCGCTGATCCTCAGCGCACTCGGCGTCGACCGCGAGACGATTCTCGCGGACTATCACCTTTCGACCCAGCTGCGCCGACCGCAGAACGAGATGCCGCCGCTCGATCCGGCGGATTATCCGACCAATCCGATCGTGCAATATTATGCCGCCGCCGCAAAAAAGCCCGGAGGGGTCAAGGCCGAACCGCTCTATTCCGCGTCGGGCAAGTCGCACCTGGCGCAGTTCTTCGAGGTGCTCGACCGCGATTATGGCGGGGTTGAGGGCTATCTGGCGACGATCGGGGTGACCAAAGTCGATATGGCGCGGCTGCAGGGGCTCTATCTGGAGTAATAGCCCTCTCCCCTTCAGGGGAGAGGGTTGGGAGAGGGGCCTGCGTTACTCGTGCCCCTCTCTGCTGCGACTAGGGTCAGGACTCATTGATCCAGAAGATGAAAATAGCTGCGAACGTGATGGCGGCGAGGAAGACGTCTGCACAACGGTCGTAGCGTGTGTGGATACGTCGCCAGTCCTTGAGTTTGGCAAACATGTTTTCGATGCGATGCCGCTGGCGGTATGTGACCGGATCATATTCGGGCAGATGCCGCCGGCGTCGCTGGGCCGGGATGCAGGCGGTGATTGCGCGTTGATCGAGCGATTGGTGCATCCAGCGTGAGGCGTATGCCTTGTCGGCGATGAGCACACGAGCGTTCGGCAGATGCGGCATCAACGCCTCAGCGCCTTTGTGATCGCTACGCTGGCCCTCGGTGAGATGGAGCCGAAGAGGGCGCCCCCGCCCATCACAAACGACGTGAAGCTTGGTGGTCAGCCCGCCCCGGCTGCGCCCGATACATCGGGGTAGAGCCCCTTTTTAAGCAGACTGGCTGCCGTGCGATGCGCCTTGAGATGGGTGGCGTCTATCATCAGAACGCCATCGCCATCCTTGGCCAGTTCGACGAAGATACGGTTGAATACCCCTAGCCGACTCCACCGAATGAAGCGGTTATAGATCGTCTTGTGCGGCCCATAGTCCTTCGGCGCATCACGCCAGCGAAGCCCGTTGCGGATGACGAACAGGATCCCGCTCAATATCCGCCGATCGTCAACTCGCGGAATGCCGTGCGACAGCGGGAAATACTTCTCAATCCGGCGCATCTGCGCATCGCTCAACATCAGCAAATCAGCCATGGCAGCTACCTCCTGCCATATTGAATCAACCGTTCACGCCGCGCGCAAGCGGTTAATAGGTCCTGACCCTAGGTGGCAAGCCACCAAGTCTCGCTGCCTCTCCCATCAAGGGAGAGGTGTTCAGCGCAATATGTTCTTATGATCGCTCACTTCTTCAGCAAGTCCCGGATTTCCGCGAGCAGTTCCACCTCGCTCGGACCGGTCGGCGCGGCGGGCTCCTCGGGCTTTTTGAACAGCTTGTTCGCCGTCCGCACGATCAGGAAGATGATGAACGCCAGGATCACGAAATTGATGATCACGGTGATGAACTGGCCATAGCCGAACAGCGGCACGCCCGCCTTCTTGAGCGCGGCATAGTCGTTCAGCGATCCGGTATAGGTCTCAGGCACCGGACCCAGCATGATGAAATAGCTGGAAAAATCCGCGCCGCCAAAGATCGCGCCGACCACCGGCATGATGATGTCCTCGGTCAGCGAGGTGGTGATCGTCGCAAAGGCCGCACCGATGATCACCGCGACCGCCAGATCGAGCACATTGCCGCGCGCGATGAACGCCTTGAATTCCTGAAGCACGTCTTTCCCCTTTTTATGCCTGCAGATGCCCCTATAATCGCCAGTGACGTGGAGATGTCGAGTGGCTTGCAAGTGGGGCGTGTAAAACATGGTCTTGCAGCTTTGCCGTATTAACACGATATAACGGTCGCGCGTTATCAACCGGAGGGAATTACTGACTATGCGTATCACCCGTTATGCCCTGCCCCTGCTGGCAGCGCTGTCGCTTACCGCGTGCGGCATCAACTCGGTCCCCACGGCGGAAGAGAACGCCAAGGCGAAATGGGCCGATGTGGAAAACCAGTATCAGCGCCGCGCCGACCTGGTGCCGAACCTGGTCGCGACGGTTCGCGCTGGCGCTGCATCCGAAGAAAAGATCCTGACCCAGGTGACCGAAGCGCGCGCCAAGGCGACAGCGATCAACGTGACGACCGAGGATCTTTCGGACCCCGAAACCTTCGAGAAGTTCAGCCAGGCCCAGAACCAGCTGACCCAGGCACTGGGCCAGCTGCGCACGGTGGTCGAGGCTTATCCGCAGCTGCAGAGCCAGCAGAATTTCACCACGCTGATGAGCCAGCTCGAGGGCACCGAGAACCGCATATCGGTCGCGCGGCGCGACTATAACGAGGCGGTGCGCGAATATAACACCACCATCCGCACCTTCCCCGATTCGATCGGCGCGAACCTGATCCACGGCGCCAAGCCCATGGTGCCGTTCAAGGCGACCACCCAGGGTGCCGAGGAAGCGCCCAAGGTCGATTTCGGCCAGTGAGCCGTGCGCCCGCCTCTGCGGGTGGCCTGAGAGCATGGCTCGGCCAGTGGCTGGCGGTAACGCTGCTGCTGGTCGCCGCCGCGCACAGCGCCGCCACCGCGCAAACCTTCCCCAAGCTCACCGGCCGGGTGGTCGACAATGCCAATCTGCTCGATCCCGCGCAGGAGGCATCGCTTAGCGCCAAGCTGGAGGCGCTGGAAAAGCAGTCGACACGCCAGCTGGTCGTGGTCACCCTGCCCGATCTGCAGGGGTACGAGATCGAGGAATATGGTTATCAGCTCGGCCGCAAATGGGGCATCGGCCAGGCCGAGAAGGGATCGCTCGAAAAGGACAATGGCGCGCTGCTGATCGTCGCTCCCAACGAGCGCAAGGTGCGGATCGAGGTCGGCTATGGCCTGGAAGGCGTGCTGACCGATGCGCTGTCGAGCATCATCATCCAGCAGGACATATTGCCGCGTTTCCGCGACAAGGACATGCCCGGCGGTATCGCGGCGGGCACCGATGCGATCATCACCCAGCTGACCCTGCCCGAAGAGGAAGCGCGCGCCTATGCCGCCAAGGTCGAGGAGGAATCGCGCAAGGCCGATGACGGCGACGGCATCGGACTGTTCATCTTCTGGCTGATCATCATTTTCTTCTTCTTCGTCATCCCGATGATCCACGCCGCGCGCGGCAAGGGCCGGCCCTATCGCAGCTCCGGCATCGGCGGCATCACGACCTGGGGCGCGTCCTCGGGATCGTCCTGGGGCAGTTCTTCCGGCTCATCCTGGGGTGGCGGCGGCGGTTTCGGTGGCGGCGGCGGCAGCTTCGGCGGCGGCGGCTCCTCGGGCGGATGGTGAGGCATCATGGCAAAAGTTGAAAGCGTGAGCCCCGACGAGCACTGCATCGTCACGGCCGCTGTGGCGGAGGCCGAGAAGCAGACCGATGGCGAGATCGTCACCGTGATCGCCCAGCATTCGGATGACTATCGCGAAACGCCGATCTATTGGGCGGTCGCGGCGATGTTCCTCGCGCTGGCCTGTGTCGCGGTCTTTCCCGAATGGTTCGAAGGGCTGCTGAGCTTCGCCACCGGCGGATGGCAGCATGTCTATACGCCCAGCGAATATCTGACGCTGGTGATGTTGCTGCTTGCTGCCAAGTTCGGCGCCGTGCACCTGATCGTGGCATGGAAGCCGCTGCGCTTGGCGCTGACGCCATCGGCGGTGAAACATGCGCGGGTGCGCGCCCGCGCGGTCAACCTGTTCCGGGTGAGCGCGGAGAAGCGCACGCGCGGGCTGACTGGCGTGCTGATCTATCTCTCGATGGCCGAGCACCGCGCGGAGATCGTCGCCGACAGCGCGATCGCTGCCAAGGTCAGCCCCGATGTCTGGGGCGAGGCCATGGCCGACATGATCACCGAACTGCGTGCGGGCCGCGCGGGCGATGGCATGGCGGCGGCGGTGCGCGATGTCGGCAAAGTGCTGGCCGAGCATTTCCCCAAGAGCGATGACAATCCGAATGAGCTGCCCGACCGGCTGATCGAGCTTTGAGGGCCTCTCGCCCCTCCCCATCCCCCGTCACCCCCGCGAACGCGGGGGTCCCGCTTTTCCGCTGGCATCGCACAACCAGCGGGATTCCCGCTTTGCCGGGAATGACGATAACAGGACCAAGACCATCATGACCCACCCCGCCATGAGCGAACCCGAAGAAACCGTCTGGCAGGGCCGGTTCATCACCACCAAACGCCGCGGGACATGGGAATATGTCTCGCGCAGCCGCGGGATTGGCGCGGCGGTGATCCTCGCAGTGTACAACGGCGCGGTGGTGCTGGTCGAACAGTTCCGCGTTCCGCTGGGGCGCAACTGCCTGGAACTGCCCGCCGGGCTGATCGGCGACGAGCAAAGCGGCGAGACCCCCGAACTCGCAGCCGCGCGCGAACTCGAGGAGGAAACGGGCTTTCGCGCTGGCCGGATCGAGAATCTCGGCGAATTCTTCTCTTCGCCCGGCATGGTCAGCGAATGCTTTCACCTGATGCGCGCACACGATCTGGAACGGGTGCATGCAGGCGGCGGCGTCGCGGGCGAGGAGATCAGCGTCCACGTCGTGCCACTGGCAGAGCTGGATACCTTCATCGCCGCAAAGCGCAGCGAAGGCTGCGGCATCGACGTGAAGCTGCTGCTGTTGCTCGGCGCGAAGATGCTGGGCTGACCGGCGCTCCGGTCAGCCCGATCGCGGCTTACCCTTTGCCCTTGGTCTTGGTCTTGCCCTCGCGGCAATTGGCGGCGAGGAAATCGATGATCATGCCCGCAATATCCTTGCCGGTGGCATTCTCGATCCCCTCCAGCCCCGGCGAGCTGTTAACCTCCATGATCACCGGGCCGTGATTGGAGCGCAGGATATCGACGCCCGCGACATTGAGACCCATGACCTTGGCCGCGCGCACGGCAGTCGAGCGTTCCTCGGGGGTGATCTTGATCGCCCTGGCGCTGCCGCCGCGGTGCAGGTTCGACCGGAAATCGCCCTTCGCCCCGGTGCGCATCATCGATGCGACGACCTTGCCGCCGATCACGAAGATGCGGATGTCGCTGCCATCGGCTTCCTTGATGAACTCCTGCACCAGGATATTGACGTTCGCGCCGCGAAACGCCTCGATGACCGACTTGGCCGATTTCTCGGTCTCGCCCAGCACGACGCCGATGCCCTGCGTGCCTTCGAGCAGCTTGATGACGACGGGCGCACCGCCGACGATCTTGAGCACCTCGTCGGTCTGCTTCGGGTCATGCGCAAAGGCGGTGACGGGCAGGCCCAGGCCATGCTTGGCAAAAATCTGCATCGAACGCAGCTTGTCGCGCGAGCGGCCGATGGCGACGCTCTCGTTCAGCGACCACACGCCCATCATCTCGAACTGGCGCAGCACCGCCAGGCCATATTGCGTGATCGACGCCCCGATGCGCGGGATCACCGCGTCATATTTGCCGATCGGTTCGCCATGATATTGCGCGCCGGGCCGGTGCGAGGTGACGTTGAGCGTCACCCGCAGCGTGTTGAGGATGTCGACCTCGTGTCCCCGCTCGCGCGCCGCCTCGCACAGGCGGACATGCGAATAGAGATTGGGATTGCGCGCCAGCATCGCGATTTTCATTGGGGGCACTTCATCTGTCGGTTTCCTCTGGCAGGCCGAGCGTCCATTTGCGTCGGCAGTCGACGCGAAAGCCGCGCCGCAGCGCCCGGCGGCCAATCAATATGGGGAAGTTCATGGTGTTGCGGTTGGCCAAGGTCATGTGCCCTTTCCAGCGCACGCTACCAAGGACCATGGTCGTTTCGATGACATAGCGCAGCTCGATCGCTCCGTTCGAGCTCTTGACGCTGCGCTGCTCCACTCCGGGCGCGCGATACTTGCGTGCCGCCTCGCCGCGATGCGCGCGAAACCAGAATTCGACGACCAGCTGGCCGTCGATCATCACCGGCTTGACGCGGGTTGCGTGGATGGAAGAGGTCGCTGCCCCGGTATCGATCTTGGCCTTGATCTTCGACAGGCCAAGGTCGGGCAGGTCGACGCATTCGACCCAGCCGATATCGATCGGTTGCCGGTCTGCTTTCGGGGTGCGGAGAGACCGGGCCATCGCCGCGCCCGTTAACAGGCGCGGCGACGAATGCAACAGGGTTGCGGCGAGCAGTTCGTCCTGCCCGCCGCACCCTTCACGGCGTCAGACTACGCCAAATGCGAGCATGGCATCGGCGACCTTCTTGAAGCCCGCAATGTTCGCGCCCTTCACATAGTCGATATAGCCGCCGCCCTGATCGCCATATTTGATGCAGCTGTCATGGATGCCGGACATGATGTCCTTGAGCATCTGCTGCAGCTCCTCTTCCTTCCACGCGCGACGCTCGGAATTCTGGCTCATTTCGAGGCCCGAAACCGCGACGCCGCCGGCATTGGAAGCCTTGCCCGGCGCGTAGAGGATCTTGGCCGCCTTGAACGTGTGCACGCCGTCGAGATCGGTCGGCATGTTCGCGCCTTCGGACACCGCGATGCAGCCATTGGCGACCAATGTCTTGGCATCCTCGCCCAGCAGCTCGTTCTGCGTGGCGCAGGGCAGCGCGACATCGCAGGGCACGCCCCAGGGGGTCTTGCCCGAATGGAAGGTGGCATTGGGGAAGGCTTCGACATATTCCTCGATCCGGCCCCGGCGGTGCGTCTTGTGTTCCTTCACCCAGTTGATCTTGTCCTGGGTGATGCCATCGGGATCATGGATGAAGCCGCCCGAATCGGACAGGGTGAGCACCTTGCCGCCGAGCTGCACGATCTTCTCCGCCGCGTGCGTGGCGACATTGCCAGAGCCGGAGATGACCGCCGTCTTGCCGACCAGGTCCTGGCCCTTGGTGGCGAGCATGTTGGCGAGGAAATAGACCGCACCATAGCCGGTCGCCTCGGTGCGGATCAGCGACCCGCCCCATTCCAGCCCCTTGCCGGTGAGCACACCGGTAAACTGGTTGGTGATGCGCTTGTACTGGCCGAACATGTACCCGATCTCGCGGCCCCCCACGCCGATATCGCCGGCAGGCACGTCGACATCCGCGCCGATATGGCGATAGAGCTCGGTCATGAAGCTCTGGCAGAAGCGCATGATTTCGCGCGTGCTCTTGCCCTTGGGGTTGAAGTTCGATCCGCCCTTGCCGCCGCCCATGGGCAGGCCGGTCAGCGCGTTCTTGAAGGTCTGTTCGAAGGCCAGGAATTTCAGCACCGATTCGGTGACCGAGGGGTGGAAGCGGATGCCGCCCTTGTACGGGCCGATGGCGTTGTTGTTCTGCACGCGCCAGCCGCGCTGCACGCGGATATTGCCGTTATCGTCCTCCCAGCAGACGCGGAACGAGACGACACGGTCGGGTTCGGCAATGCGGCGCAGGATCTGCTGCGCGTGATATTGCTCCTTGTCCGCCATGAAGTCGAAAATGTCTTCGGCGACTTCCTGCACCGCCTGGACGAACTCCGGCTGGTGCGGGTTGCGCTTCTTCACGCCTTCCATGAAGGTCGGCAAGTCTACGTGATCGGATACGGCCATAGGTCCCCCCTTTGAGGTGGTGCTGCGAACTGCGCGACCCGGCCCCAATGCAGCGAACTCTCCTGATTCGCCTGCATTGCTGCGCGAACTCTAACGCAAAACCCGCGCTGCGAAAGTGCTAATCCGCACAGAAAGGGGCAGCATTCCGGGGCTCGCAGCCAGCATGGCCGTTCGAGCGATGACGCTCATGCTGCACGCATGCGGTGCAGCATTGCCGGGATCAGCGACCGCCCTGCTCTTCATCCTCATCGCGCGCCGGTCGCGTCAGCGGACGCGTGCCGGGCTTGTAGCGCTTGGGCGCGCCGGGGTCCGCTACGACAGGTTTCGCAGCCGGCTTGGCAGCCGCAGGCTTCTCGATAGGCTTGGGGGGAGTCGCCTCCCCGCTGGACACGCTATCGTCGGGTCCGAGATCGGTGACGAGCGCGCTGACACCGCCCGGCGATCGCGCCGTTGCGGGCGCGTCCTCGTCCGGTACAGAGTCCTCCTGAAGAGTGGCAGGCTTGTCATCGGCCGGCTTGCTCGCCTCGCCCGCTCCGACCAGCGGCCCCAGCGCCATGCCGAGCCGCGAGAGCTGGGCGACCATCACCCCGTTCACGGCGGGCGCGATCTCGGACATCTTCATGCGCATATAGCCGCCGACGACATAATCCATCGTGATGCGCGTGCCACCCTTGACCGGCGCCAGCGTGAACGTCAGCGCGCCGGTCACCGCTTCGCCCTGTAACGGTCCCAGCCCGCCGGAAAGACGCAGCAGCTTGCCCGGATCGACATAGAGGATCTGCATGTGCTGCACGCTGCCGCGAAGCGTCCGCTGCGGTGCGCCGCTTTCGGTCGTCGCCTCATTGGGGATCAGTTCACAGAAACAGCCGCCCGCCTGCGCATCCATGTACAGATTTTCGGCATTGCCGGTCCATGTGTGATCCTTGTCCCACCATTTGGCGGGTGTCCGCAGCATGGCGAAGGTGGCATCAGGATCGGTGGAGACGGTGACGCTGTGCTGGACGACAAAGCCGTTATCGGCCTGCTGAACAATCTCGGCCCGGGCAGGCGTGACGACGGCCAGCGTGGCGGCGAGTGCGGCAAAAGCGGTGCGCATGGAAAATCCCCTCGATCAGCCGCACAGCCATGCCGCCGAAAGCGCGCCGGGGCAAGTGGGGGCATAGGCAAGCCCCTCACCCGATTGTCAGGATCACGCCAGGACGTGATCGGCGACAAAGCCGTTGCGCTGGCGCTCGAAGCCGAAATTGCTGGTCGGGCCATGGCCGGGCACGAATACGGTGTCATTGCCCAGCGGCCAGAGCTTCTGGGTGATCGAATCGATCAGGTCCTTGTGATTGCCGCGCGGAAAGTCGGTGCGGCCGATCGAGCCCTGGAACAGGACATCGCCGACGATCGCCAGCTTCGAAGGCGCGTGGTGGAAAACGACATGGCCCGGCGTGTGGCCGGGGCAATGGATCACGTCGAGCACCAGATTGCCGACGGTGACGGTATCGCCGTCCTTCAGCCAGCGATCGGGCTCGAACACCGATCCGGCGATCCCGTAATTGCGGCCATCATCGTCGAGCCGCGAGATCCAGAACCGGTCTTCCTCATGCGGCCCCTCGATCGGCAGGCCCAGTTCCTTGGCGAGCGTGCCGGTCTCGCCGCAATGGTCGATATGGCCATGCGTCACGAGCAGCTTTTCCAGCGTTACCCCCGCCTGTGCCACCGCGGCCTTGAGCTTGGGCAGATCGCCGCCGGGATCGACCAGCGCGCCCTTCATCGTCTCAGTGCACCAGAACAGCGTGCAGTTCTGCTGCAACGGCGTCACCGGAATGATCGCAGCACGAAGCGGCGGCTGGGCGGGATTGGCGGATGCGTCGGTCATGTAAGGCTATGTGGCAAGGATGGCGGGAGGGTGCAAGTCAGTCGTCCTCGATAGACCAGAGCGGCGCATCCAGCGCCTTGGCAATAGCCCGGCGCAGCTTGGCCGTTCCGCGTGCTGCGCCGGATTCGATCTTGCTCAGCCAGACCTGGCTGCATCCTGACTTGGCGGCGAGGTCAGCCTGCGAGAGGCCGCGAAATTTGCGCCAGGCCGCGATCGGCGACAAACCATCGTTGAGCATCAAACCGACGACTTCACCGGGAACGCCCTGCTCGCCCTGGCGCATGCGTTCCAGTTGCAGGGTAGCGGCGATGACATCCTCGGCATCTTCGGCCAGTTCGCGCAGTCGCTCAAACTCGGCGGCGGTCAGCACGACCATCCTGGTGCCGTCGGGCGCGGTAAAATGCTGTGGTTCATATCCCATCACTGCACCTCAATCATAAGCACTGCCGCGCGACGCGACCCGCACCACATGAACCACAACCATGTCCTGGTTGAAGATCACGCGCCAATCGCCGACCCTCAAACGCCAGAGCCGCTCCTCGCCCCTGCAACCGCTTGACCTGATTGGTGAGGCTCGCTGGATCTTCGGCATATTGTGCAACCTTTGCCTAAATGCGTTTCGCCGTCGCGTTGTCGATCGACCGCAACGTCTTCAGTGCATCCCGGGCGTAGATGATCTGCCGCACGAAAGCGATCTATAACAAATCGTACAGAAATTCAATAACGGATCGTTTAAACCCGCCGCCCTGCCCAGATCACGTGGCCCACGATATGCACGCTCTCCGGCGCGACATCGGGATAGCTGGGGTAAAGCGCGTTGTCCGAGGTCACCGACAGCCGCCCGTCGGGACGAAAGGCGAGCCGCTTGACGATCAGCGCATCGTCCATGCGCAGCACGTGGATCCCGTCGCGGCGGCGCGCGGCGGTGCCGCCGTGCATCGCGACCAGGATGTCGTCGCCGTCGTTCAGCGTCGGCGCCATCGAATCGCCCTCGACGCGGATCATCGTTACCGCGTCCGACCCGGCACCCAGCCGCCGCAGCCACGCTTCGTCGAACGCAATCTCTGCGACCGGGGCTTCATCGTCCGCCAGCGCGCCGGGGCCGGCCGATGCGCCGACCGCCAAGCGCGGGATCAGGCGCATGCGCGCGGGCAAAGTCCGGTGCGGCTGGCTGACCCGCACGGGTACGCGCCCTGCCCTGCCGGGCCTCGTCTGCACCTCGTCGTCGGGCGCACCGAGCTGCGTCTCGCTCACACCGAAGAACTGCGCCAGGATGCGCCGGTCGCGCTCATCGAGCCTTTTGGGCGTACCGCGCTTGATGAACTGCTGGATATAGGCCGGATTCTTGCCGAGCAGTTGCGACACCCCGGCAAAGCTTACGCCCCGCGCCGCGATCAGCCTTTCCAGCGTCTGGCGAACATCCTGTTCCATAATGGACATATAGCATCGCGCAGGAATTTCTCAAGGATATTTCCTACATCTTGCGAATCGCTTATAGGAATATTCCTACGAACATCCCGCGGGTCGTCGCCCGCATCGAGACGCGAAGGAGAATGCGATGCCGCTGCTGCGCCTGGTCGAAATATTCCTGCGCGAAACGGGAATGCCGCGCACCCGCTTCGGTCGCCTGTCGGCGGGCGATCCACGTCTGGTCGATGACCTGCGCCGGGGCCGCGAGCCGCGCAAGGCCTTGCGGAATCGGATAGAACATTTCATGAACATTTACCGAGAGGAGCAGGCATGATCCACCAGAAGATTCGCCACGACCCCGCCACCGCGCTGATCCGCGCGGTGCTCACCCTCGCATCCGGCGCGGCCGAGCTGGACGAGCATCGCGGCACGAGCTGGGCCAGCGCGACCTTTACCGGCATGCGCCATGTGATGCGCATCTCGCTGTCGGGTGAGGATGGCATCCGCACCGGCGAGTGGCTGGCGAGCGTCCTGCCGGAGCATGAATTCCGCATCGCCGGACATCTTGTCGCCGATATCGCGGTCAGCGCCGTCCACCGCCGCGCCGAGGGCAACCCTGCGATGACCCTGACCATCGAGGCTCTGACGGTCGAGGCGGACTGACGTCCGCCTCTCCCCTCTCCTATCGCTGAAATCGCTCGTTCGCTTATTGACCCCTGGCGGTCAACATCGCCGGGCGCGGGCCGAGCCAGTCGGCCATGGTCACCGTATCGCTCACCTTGTACGGACGGCCCGCCTTGTTGAGGAAAAGCTTTTCCATCTCGCTGCGGGTGAAGGGCCGCGAGCCCAGGCGTCCGAAGATCGCCATCTGCCCGCCCGATTCATCGACCCCGCGGTCGCGGTCTAGCCCCTTGGCGACAGCGAGCGCCGCCGACGGGGTCTTCGCCCAGGCGATCAGCTCGGGCCTGGGATCGGGCGAGAAGCCGTAGAAATTGGGCTGGCTCGACGGCGAGGTGAGCTGCAGCACCTTCATGCCGTTGCGGCCATCGGCGACATAGGCGAACAGCGTCGCGTTGGTCGATCCGACGATCACATCCTCGGCATCGTTGAGAATGCCACCGGCGTTGTAGCGCATATATTCGCGCGGTGCCTCGGGATTGGTGATGTCGAGGATCACCAGACCGTCCTGCTTGGCGGCGACATAGGCGAAGGTGCGCGCGAGATAGAGCTTGCGCGCATCGGCCAGCCGCACCGTGCCCGAAGGCACCGCCACAGGCGCTTCGAGCCGCGTGATGTCGAACAGCTTGATGCCATCTGCATCGGTCACCCAGAGATAGCGGAACTGCACCGCGCTCGCCCGCGCATCGGTGAGCGGCAGCACCGCCATCAATTGCGGGTTGAGCTTGCTGTAGTCATAATCGCGCGGCGGATTTGCCGGGATCGGGTCGGACAGACGCACGACCACGAGCCCGGCATCGGCGGTGATATAGGCATAATCGCCCGCCAGCGTGATATGCCGCGCACCCTTCAGCACATTGTCCGGGTTCCAGGTCAGCGTGCGCTTGAAGAAGTTGTTACGGAACTCGCCATCGGCCAGCGTGTCGATATTGACCGCGATCAGACCTTCGACGCTGTCAGTGACGAAGGCATAATGATAGACCGCGTGGAACGGCTGCTCCTGATTGGCCTCGCGCATTTCGGGCGTGTTGCGGCTTGGCGCGATCGGCTGGGTCGTCGCGATCGCCATGCAGGTCGCGTTGGTGGTCTTCACATGCGTGTCATGGCCGAGCGACGAGAATGGCGCGCGGATGATCCGCTCCGAAAAGCCCTTGTTGCCGATCGAGGCGATGTCATAGGCTCGGAAACCGCCCTTGCCTTCCGCGACGAACATGTACTCGCCCCGGTTCTGCAGGCAGTTCACGCGGCCATCGGTGCCCTGCACGACATTGGCGAACTCTTCACGCGCGTTGGTCTCGCCCGACAGGCCGTCGCTGAAGATCGGGCCGCGCGTCCAGTTCTTGAGCTCGCGGCCATTGTCCTCGACATGCTGCTTGTAGAAATCGGGATAGGCATAGCGGTGCAGATAGGAGCCGATGACCGCCTGCGGCTCGTCCCATTCGGTGACGCGCACCGCCTCGAACCCACCCTCGAGTCCGAACCAGCTGTTCAAGCCGACAAAATTGACGAAATTGGTGCCGAGCAGCAGCAGCTGCGCCATCACGGCATTGTTATCATTCGCCTCGCTGAGGTGACAGTCGGTGCACTGCTTGGTCTCGGTCTTGCGGACCGTGTGCGGGAAGTGCGGCGCGAACGCCTGGGACGAGAAGCCCGGGGCCGAGATCGGCGGCTGCTGCACATAGATGCGCTCGCGGTTGATATTGGTCGACGACAGGATCAGCGCCGAGGTCGAGCGAATCGGGGCGATGATATTGCCCTTGCTCGTCTGGTGACGACCGATCTGGAACATCTCGTCGCGCGCGACCTGCGGGTTGTAGGTCGCATAGTTGCGCGTCTCGTCTTCCTCGTATTTGTGGACCTTGGCCTTCCAGTTGGCCTCAATCGGCAGGTGGCATCCGCCGCACGAGGTCGTCCAGCTCAGATGGCAGGTGAAACACGCCATCTTGTCGGTATTATGCGCACGGTTCTCCTTCGAGACCGCAAGGCCGAAGCCGTATTTGCCGGTTTCTGCCCCGTCCTTCGCCATCAGCTTGGAGCGCGCCGCCTTGGGGTTGAAATCGGGGCTGTCGGGATTGACCGCATCCTTGACCAGGCTGACCTTCCACGACAGCTCGGGGTCGAGCACCGAGCGCTGGATCAGCACGCGCCGTCCGGTCGCATCCTTCATCCATTCGAAGCGGCGCTGGCCGTCAGGATTGCGAATCAGCGCCAGATTGTTGCCCTTGGGCCGCGCCGCGAGGTTCGAGGTAAACAGCGTGGGGTACGCATCCGCCGTGCCATGGCAATCCTTGCAGCCGATCTCGACGGCATTGGCGACTTCGCCATAGATCAGGCCGTTGCCGTGCCCGTCCTGGCTGAAATGGCAGTCGACGCACTGCATGCCGAGCTCGGCATGGATGTCCATCATGTGCACGGCCTTGCCCGGATTGGTGCCGACGGGAACGAACTTGCCCTCGCCCGCCTTGCGGAACTTCTCCGGATCGTCGGGGGAGACCATATTGGCGGTATCGGTGCCCCAGGTCGCCATGTTGCCTTCGGCGTCGAGCAGATTGCCCTTGCGGTCGCGCTTGAGGATCGCGCGGAAGTTCCAGCCATGGCCGTGATAATCGGCAAACTGCGTATCCTTGGCCTCGGTGTTGAGGTCATAGACGTTGCGCACGAAATCAAGATCCGACCACAGGCCGCGCGGCGATGCGCCCTCGGGATTGCGGTCGAGCGTCGCGCGCACTTCCTTGGCGGTGGGATAATGCTGCTTCTTGTAGATGCGCTGATAATCCTCTTCCGACATGCCCTCGGGCTTGGGCGCGCGGTTTTCCGGCCCCGGCCACAGCAGCGGCGCGTCGGATTCGTAATCCCACATCGTGTAGCCGAGATAGCTGTTCAGAAAGATGTTCGGCTGGTGCATGTGGCAATTCATGCACTGCGCGGTCGGGATCGCGCGGGTAAAGGCGTGCTTGAGCGGATGGCCCTTTTCCTTGAACGCGACCTTTTCGGCATGCCCGGCGTTCGCGCGATGGCCGTCGCCGCCACCGTGGCTCGATCCGTGCGCATCCGCACCTTCGGCGAGCGTGGTCCCGTGATCACCGCCATGACCGCCAGCGCCACCATGCTCCTCGTGATGCTCGGCCGCGTCATAATCGCCATAGCGACCGGGGCGCTTCTGTCCCTCGGTCAGGCTGTTGATCGTCGGGTCGTCGGTGATCGTCTGGCCGTCGCGGCCGTATTTGGCATAGACCAGGCTGTGGCGCGGTTCGCGGTCATTGGCGTAGACCACATGGCATGCCGCACAGCCCGAGGAGCGATAGTCGCCCGGCTGATCGTTGGTGCCCATCTGCCACAGGAACGGGTCATTGAGGCGGGTCTTGTGGATGTTCAGCACCGGAATCGCAACGCGCAGACCCGTGCCGGGGCCACGGTTCGACTGCTTGAGATCGGGACGACCCGGCTCCTCCAGACGCTGGATGATGCCAATGCTGTTGGGCAGGCCGATTTCCGGGAAGGTCGGGTTGATGTTGCGGCCGCCGCGTTCGAACACGCGGAAAATGTCTCCCGGCGGAATGATGTGCCAGGTCGGCAGCGGATACATGACCGGCAGCGCGCCGCGCGCCTTTTCCGCCTCGGTCACCGTGCCGTGCGCCGCGCCCGGCTCGGTCGCGGCCGACTCGATCATCGCCGGCTTGCCGTCGCGGGTGAAGCTTTCCCCGAAGATATAGTTCTTGAACGGCACGATGCCGTTATTATAGGCCGCGCCGCCCCAGAGCATGGCGCCGGTCGCCATCAGCGAGCGCTCAGACGCCTCGATGATCTCGATATGGCAGGCGCCGCAGGATTCGCGGACCACGCGGTAGTCCGACGGGTTGACGAAGCGGATGAACTCGGGCGCTTCCTTGGCGAGCAAAGCGTAAGAACGCTGTGGGTTGGCCGAGCTCGGCCATTTCCACGCCACCGGATATTTGGGCAGGACATGGCTCTTCATCAGCGCGTCCTGATAGGGCAGGCTTTCGCGGCCCCAGGCGTTGTCGCCCATCACCGTGGCATCGCCGCCATGGCAATCGGTACAGCCCAGCACCACGGCAGGCGAGGCATGCATCGTCTTGTGGTCGCTGGCGGTGTGGCAGGACTGGCAGCCTACGCTCTTGGCGTCAGCCTCGGCCCATTCCTGGTTCTCGGGCGCAGGCGGCGTGAAGCTGTACTTGACCTTCTGCGCTTTCTCCTTGCCCGATGCGAGCAGCTGATCGGCGGGAAGCGCAGCGAAGGTGACAAGCAGCAGGCTCGCCAGCATCAGCTTCCAATTGAAGGCGGGCAAAACGCCGCGCAGCCGGTCAGTACGCCAGGATCGCATTGAAAAGCACCGAATAAAAGAGGTCTGACTTGCCCGATTGGGTGAACAGGTCGCGGAAGCCGCGCGAGGGATCGAAGATCGCGCCCGACAGGCGGAACACCAGATTCTGGTTGGCATTGGGCCGCCAGATTGCCGCCGCCGAGACGTCCCAGCCGATCGATGCAGGCACCGTGCCTTCCTGCCGCAGCGCCTCGATCGTATCGGTCTTGTGGAACCACAGATGGTTCACGTTCGCCGACAATCGCGTCGTCGTGCTCAGGTCGAAATCCGCGCCCGCGCCGAGCAGCACCGTGCCCGGATTGTTGAAGTTGGACTGACCCTGTTCCTTGGACGAGCGCAGGTTGTTCAATATGCCGTTGCGCGTGTTCACGCCGACCGCGCGACCGCCGCCGGCAAACGGGATGACCTGGCGGATCCAGTAGCTGGTATCGGCCCCGGCAAAGATCGGGTTCTCGAAGATTGCGTCGAACCCGGCCTCGGTATCGTTATACGGATTGCCGTCGCCGCTGGCGAACAGCCCCTGCAGGCGGAAGCGCGCCCAGTCATTGTCATAGCTCAGCTCCGCCGCGCCGAAATAGCTGCGGATATCGGCCTTGCGGCTGGTGAAGAAGCTGTTGCGGTCCTCGCCGAACGCGCCATAGGCCTGGCCGGTGATGTTGATCCGGCCGATGCGGCCATCGACCGCATAGCCCAGATACACGACATCATATTCCCGGCTGCGCAGGTCGCCGAGCAGCGCCGGGCGCACCGGGAAGCCGTTATCGTCGATCTTGAGCTCGCGCCCGCCCTCGCGGTTCATGTTGTACGTGACCGACACCTGGCTGGTCAGGCCGACCACCGGAAAGTCCTGCCGATAGACGTTGGCGAAGAACACCCAGTCGTCGCGCGGGCTGTCGACCACGCTGTTCAGGCCCGAATTGGTATCCTTTTCCAGCCGCCAGAACGCGCCCAAATTGAACTGGAAGCGGTTGTTGTCGCGGTTGCCGAACAGGCGGATGCCGAGCTGGTTGTCCTGGAACAGGAAGCCGCGGAAATCGGCCTGCATCGGCTGAACGCCCGCGCGCAACGAGATGAAATCGTAGCGCGAGCTGTCATACTGGCCGAGGTGATAGTCGATGAACGCTTCCTGCACGCCCACGAAATGGTCGGTGCGGTGCGTCGGGCGCGAAGGCTCGACGAACAGGATGCGGCGTTCGTTGACATCGACATGGTTGACCTGTGCGGCGAGCACGAGCCGATATTCGATTGCGGGCGGCTTGTATGCGGTCTCGCCCTTGAGCAGCGAGAAGCCCGCAATCACCGTCTGCGCAACGACCAGCGAATCCGCCCGGCCGAACACGTCGAGGCTGTCGGGGCGCGCCGTGGTCTGCACGCCGACCGGTGTCGGGAAGCTGCGCGGCTCGATCACCGTGTCCGACACGACATTGGCGATGAAGAACCAGTCGTCCTCCTTGAGGAAGCTCGGGCGCTTGCCTTCGGGCAGCGGACGGTCGCCCTTCAGGACATTCTGGTGATAGGGGTCGAGCTTCGAGCGACAGACGTTAGACAGGTTCGGGTAGAGCCCGTAGATCGACTGGTCGCCGCCCTTGGTCGGGCAAAGCGAGGTGACGATGCGCCAGCGATCTGGCACCGGAAACTCGTCGGTCGGAAAGGCCTCGGGCGCAGGCGCACGCACCGCGCCGGGATTGTCCTGCGTGACCCGATCGGGCAGCTTTTTCTCAAGCCCCGGACGGCGGCGATCGTCGATCAGCGCCTCGTCGGCATCGATCGTTTCGGCATCCGGATCTGGCGCCGCTGGCGGCATCGCGCCGGGCGCCGGCGGCGCTTCCTGGTCCGCAGTGAGCAGCAGCTCGTCCTCGCCTGCCCCCCAGAAGAACAGGCTGTAATCCCCCGCCGTGCGCGGCGAGCTCAGCCTGTGCGGCGCCGGCACAACCGCTTTGCGGATCGGGCGCATGGCCGGTGCAGCCAGCTGCGGGGTCATCTCGTTCAGCGCGAGGCTCCGCCCCAGATCAGCTGCGATCAGTGCCGCGATGGCGGTTTGCGGTCCCTGTTGTGCGAGAGGTTCGATCGCCGGATCGCCCACCACATCGCCAGTCCCGGCGAAAGCCACGATCGGGATAAGGGCGACGAGCGGCACGGTCATTTACAGACCCTCGCAGACATTCTGGGTGTTGGTATCGAGGAATGGCGCGAACGGGCAGCTGACATAGCGCAGCCGCACCTGGGCGCTGCCGACATTCACCACGATCCGGTCTGCGCGGATATCCTTGGGCGCATTGCCGATGCCGCCGCCCCGTAGGCCGCCATTGTTGAGGCCCAGGAAGCTGACCATGTCGTCCTGGTCGATGCCGTCGCCCGAAACCCCGATACCGCCGACTAGGGTGTTGCCGCGATAGATCGGTACCGATCCGGGGAATATCTGGATGCCGTTCTGCAGGCGGTTCTGCCCCTGCACCACGTCAGGCAGAGCGGTGCAACGCTGCGCGGTATCGGTGGGCGATGCGCCGGAGACGAACTGCGCGTGCTGGATGATGTTGGCGGCGATAAGCTGGACCTGCAGTCCGACAGCGAACGGGTTGAAATCCTCGATCGGGCGCGAGAACGGCCCCGGCGGTCGGCCAAGCTCGCCATCGGGGAAATAGGGCCGCGACAGATTGCCATTGGCACGGTCTGAAAAGGCGGTCTTGCCGGTCAGCGCCTGCGGATCATTGAGGAATGTCCGCACCGCCTGCACGAACGGCGCGACGCCGCCGCCCGCCGACAACAGGTTGGACGCCGCCACGGAGTTGGAGAAGAACGCTGCAGTGCGCGCCTTTTGCAGCGACACATCGGTCCCGAAAATCGGCGCATCGGGCGACCGGACGATGCCCAGCACCTGGCCGTGCGTATCGACGATCGAGATGGTCGCCTGCATGCGGCTGTCGAGCGGGCGCCGGATCTGCGCGCGCGCGCGGGTCAGCACGGTGAACGCCTCTTCCAGCACCGCGCGCACTTCGGCTGCGGTCAGCGGCTGCGTGACTGAAGTGGCATCGGTTCCCGCGCGGATCGGGAAGCGCGGATTACCCGATCCGTCGGTCAGGATGAAGGCATCGGTATTGCTGAACTCGGCCGCGCGCGCGGCGCGGATGCCCGAGGCTTCGGTGCCATAAGGCGTGCCCGCGATGATCGCGGCATTGGCATAGCCGCGCACCGCGATCAGGCTGCCCGCACTGCCGTTGATGGCTGCGAAATTGGTCGAGAGCGGGCCGATATCGCTGGCCTGGATATCGCTGAAGCGCAGCGTCGTTCCGTCCACCGTGATGCGGTCAGCGCGGATCGCTTCGGGCGCAGCAAAGCCCTGCGTCCCGGCAAAAGCGATCGCCTCTTCAGAATCGATGTCGCGGTCGAGGATATTAGGGTCGAAGCCGTAATCGCCATCGCCCATCACGCCGATCGCGCCGACGACCACGCCGTTCTTGTACAGCGGCAAGCCGCCTGCATCCGCCGCCAGACCCAGCGGCGAGCGCTTGGGACCGATGAACGCGCTGGCTCCGCCCGCCGCCTGGAAGCGGGCATTGAGGTCCGAGCAGGGCAGCTGGCTGAATTGCACCCCGAACAGCGGGCCGCTTTCCAACCCCCGGGTCGACGGCGCGGGCGGGAAATGCTGCTGGACGATCTGGCTCGCCGTGCGGGTCGAAAAGGCATTGCCGCCGCTCGACAGATAGGCGCCGGTAACCGCCTTGGCGATCGAGGCCATCTCGGCGGGCACATCGAGCCCCTGCGCATCGACGAACGGATTGTTGAGCCCGGCTTCGGTCATCGCGCTGGTCCGCGCAGTGGCGCGCGCGCCGTTCATCCGGAACACCGCCAGCACATTGCCTACGCGGTCGACCACCGTGATCACGGACGGCAGATTGCGCCTCTGCGCCTCACCCACCGCCTGGGCGATGATGGTCTGGACCTCGGCCACGGTGAGCGCTTCCTGCGCTGGCGCGGTAAAGTTGCCACCCGCGGGCGGCGGAGTGGGATTGGGCGTGGGCGTGGGGCTGGGCGCGGGCGTGGTGCCGCTGCTGTTGCCGCCCCCGCAAGAGCTCAGCACCAGCGCCATTGCTGCCAGCGATGCCGTAACCTTGCCAATCCGCATCATGCGTTTCTACTCCGCCCGGATGCGACCCGGCCCGACATCACGAAACTGAACTCACCAAAACGTCCCACCTTGGTCATCTCCCTGCCCGGCCGGCCTTATTGCAGCGACCGGATGGTCCGCACTGCGCCCCCCAGCGCCCGGCGGAATTCGAGCGGCTTGTAACCATTGGGCTCAGCCACGGCGGCATAGGCCTGGTTGATCTGCGCCCTGAGCGACGTCGCGGCGCCGCCCGATACCTGGCCCTGGTTCACCAGACCGCTGAGCAGCGTATCCACCGCCATCACCGCCTGCACGCTGCCCTCATAATCGGTATAGCGCGGGCTGATCGCCTCGCTGGCGATCGCCTCCATGATCGAGAAGGTCTGCGCGCGGGTGAAGTCGCTGCGGCTGAACTGATCGGCCAGCGCCATCGCGGTCTGCCGGAGCCGGTTCGCGGCCTCGACCGCCGGGGCGCGACCCTGCGCCATCGCGGCATGGAAGGCGCGCGCCTGCTGCTCGTACTGCTGCGCCATTCCGGGCGCTGCGATCCGCACCGCCGCCGAGAGCATGATCATGTTCTCGTCATTATAGGGCGGCATGCCGGTCGGGATCGGACGGCCCGGATTGCTGAGCTTGGTCGGACGCGCATCCTCTTCGTCATAGATGCGGCGGTGGCAGCTATGGCAGTCGAAGAAATAGAATTCGGGGAAGACCCCCTCCTGGCCGATGCCCGGCTTGCCGAACAGGCTCAGCGAGCGTTCCAGCGCGATCGCCTGGCCCACCGCCCACAAGCGCATGCTGTTGGTCTTGCCCTTGCGCTGACGGTAGTCGGCGTCCTCGTCATGGTGCTGGGTCAGTGTCGAGAACAGGTCAAGCTCGAACGAGATGCGCGGGTGACCCGCCGCCATGATCCGGTGGTTGACGAACTGCCCCGGCGCATCGTTGCCCAGATGGCAATCGAGGCACACGCCCGCGCGCGCCTGAGCGTTCTCGAGCGGGATCATGCCCTGAGCGACGTTGCGCGCGTGGCTGGTGCCGGTGGCATAATGGCTCGACAGCCAGCCCGATGCGGCGCCATGGCACGCTTCGCAGCTCACGCCGTCATTGACCTGGAAGCGCGGCCCCTTCGCTGCTGCCGGGGTCGAATGGCATCCCAAGCACATCGCGGCCGAACGCGGATCGCCGATGCCCAGCTTCTTGCCGATGGCCAGGCTGCGCGGTTCGCCCAGAACGCGAAAAGCGCGGCTGTGCGCCCCGCCCGGGGTCGATTCTTCCTGCCAGCGCCACAATTCGTCCTGGCGCACCACCTCACCATCGGCCTCGTTGCGGCCATGGCAGGTAGATCCCGCACAGCTGCCCACGCCCATATGCGTGCCGCGCGCGGCAGCGCTCGCCGCCTGCGCCTCAAGCCGCTCAGCGGCTGCGAAATTCGCGATGAAGAAAGCGCCGATCGCCAGGGCAAGACAGGTCACGCCCGCAATCGCGGCACGGATTCCACCCAAGCGTTGAACGGCCAAGAGCCATGTATTGTGCATCGTCGCTTTTACCCCCGGCTCCATGCGGAACCGGCCCCCGATAGACTAACGATGCGACCCCTTAGTCTTGTCTTGCGGTCTCTTATCGCCGGTTCGTCCAGCAGTTTCAAGGCAATCCTTCAGGCGCCGCCGCAAAAATCTGTGGCCATCGGCAAGCCTCGCTCTCCCCCCGCGCTGCTTGTCGCAGCGCAGCATCTTTGCCATGGTGGTCCGCAGATCAGGGAGGACGTGAATGACGCTCGGCTTGGGATTCGCAAATGGCGCATGGCTCGGGCATCTGTCGTTCATGATCCTGGCGATCGCGCTGATCGCTCCGCCCATGCCGTGGATGCGAGTCGGCATCGTGCTCTCTGCCCTGGCCGGGCTCGGCTACGCGCTGGGGTTTGCCAATGATCTGGGCCTGGCGCTGTGGTTCCTCGTGCTTCTGGTCATCGGCGCATCGATGCTGCTGCGCTATCTGATGGCGGAGCGCGGTTCGCGCTTTTCTGCCGAGGAAGAGGCGCTGCGGGCGAGCTTCATGGGCGACATGACCCGCGCTGGCGCCCGCCATCTGATGGACCAGGGCAACTGGATCACCGGCCGGGCCGGCGAAGTGCTGATCAACGAGGGTGAGGCGATCAGCCATTTGTTCTATCTCCATGACGGCCAGGCAGAGATCACGCTGCACGGCGCACATGTCGGCAGCGTCACCAGCGGCGACCTGATCGGCGATGCGACCGCATTGAGCGGAGAGCCTGCGACCGGCACGGTCATGCTTGCCACCGATAGCCGGTTCTGGTGCGTCTCCGCGCCCAAGCTGCGCCAGTATCTCGAGCTTCACCCGGACGCGCTCACGGTGATCGAGCGCCAGATCAACCAGGCGCTCGAGGGCAAGCTGCGGGCTGCGAATGCGGCGCTGGCGGGGGGCTAAAACGCCGCTCCGGTCGCAGAATAGCTGTCGTCACCCCCGCGAACGCGGGGGTCCCGCTAAGCCGGAAGCCGCTCGCCGAAGCGGGATTCCCGCGTTCGCGAGAATGACGGGAAATGCGGGATGAAACTGGGGCCTATTGCTGCGGTTCGAGCACCTGGCCGATCACGTGGACCATGCCGTTGCTGGCAGCCAGATCCGCCTGCTGGATCGAGCCGACATCGCCGCTGGCATCGGACAGCCGCACCTGATCGAGCTCGATCGAGGCGTTGATCTTCTCGCCCTGCAACGTGGTCAGCTCGATGCTGCCGCCCTTGTCGCCAATCTGCTTGCGCAGGTCCGCAGCCGTGAGGCGACCGGGGATGATGTGATAGTTGAGCATCGCTGCCAGCCTCGCCTTGTTTTCGGGCAGCAGCAGGTCGGCAAGCGCATCGACACCCAGCTTGTCGAACGCCCCGTTGTCGGGAGCAAAGAGCGTCATCGGCTTGTCTGCCGCCAGCGCCGCGCTCAGCTCGGCCGCCTTGATCGCACGAGCAAGCGTCGAAAGGTCTGGATTGCGCAGCACGACCTCATCGACGCGAAGGATAGCATCAGGCTCGTCTGCAGCCGCTTCCTTGACCTCAAGGCTGGCAGGATCGACCCGCTTGACCGGATCGCCACCGCCATCATGGCTGCCACAGCCCGCGACCATCAGGGTGAGCGCGGAAAGGGATGCTGTGGCAATCAAACGCATGTCGTTCTCCAGAATATCGCGTGCGGTCAGGCGTCGTCCGTCTTGTCCATGAAGACGAAGTCGCGCTCCATGCTGAGCATATGGGCACCGCCATCGACGAAAAGCAACTGGCCGGTGATCGCAGGCTCCTGCGCCAGATAACGCACCGCGCGCGCAATGTCTCCCGGCGCGGACAGACGATGGAGCGGCATGCGCGCGGCGAGCCGCTGCATCTGCGCATCGTCATAATCGCTGGTGGCGAGCGTCAACCCTGGCGCCACGCCATTGACCCGCGCCTTTGCGCCAAAAGCCCGCGCCAGCGTGCGGATCGATTCGGCCAGCGCCTGCTTGGACAGCGTGTAGCTCAACTGGTCGCCATTGGGGTTGCGCACGCGCTGGTCGATGATCTGGACGATCGCGGGCACCTGCCCCTCGCCTGCCCCGGCCACGATCGCTCGGGTCAGCAGCATGGGCGCGAAGAGGTTCACCGAGAAATGCTCCTGCAGCATCTGTGCCGACATGCTCTGCCAGTCGTCATATTCGAACAGCGAGGCATTGTTGACCAGCAGGTCGGGCGCGCGGCCGAAATGCGCGGTCACCCGCTCGACAAGCCGTTGCGAGGCATCGCAATCGGCCAGATCGGCGGAGAAACCGTGCCACTCGGTCTGCTGTTTTGCCAGGGTCTCGGCGAGCTCGGGTTCCGGCGTCAGGTCGCTGCGACCGTGCAGTGCCAGCGCATAGCCCGCGCGCGCCAGCTCCATCGCGATGGCCGCACCCACCCGGCGAAAGCCGCCGGTGACGAGCGCCAGCGGGGCCGGGTTGCCGCTCACCGGCGGGTCCGGGTGAGCGTGATGCCGATCGATTCGCCCGCTTCGGCGATGGCCAGCTTGATGATCTTTACCTTCAGCCGCCTTATGCGCGGGTCCTGCAGGAACAGCGTCTCGATGACATGATCGGCCACCGCCTCGATCAGCGTGAAATGCACGCCTTCGGGCAGGGCCGTCGAGGCGGCGTGCTTGAGGTCCATGTAATTCTTTGACGCGCTGAGCGGCGTGTCGGGCGCATAATGGTCCTCGGCCAGCATCTCCGCCCAGATGGTGAAGCGCAGCGGCTGGGGCAGCTTGGTCTCTTCCGAATAGATGCCGGTCAGAACGTTGACGTCGAAATCGGCGACCTCGAGGATCAGGCTATCGGGTTGGGTGTCGGTCAAATGCTGGGCCTGTTCTAGTATATCTTCATCGTCCCCCCCGCGAACGCGGGGGTCCCGCTTGTTTCTTTCCGTCGCAGCAGAAGCGGGATTCCCGCGTTCGCGGGAATGGCGAGGGGAATTTCACCTTTCCCGCGCGTTGGCAAATTGCGCAGCGCAGCGCAAGTGTTTCAACCGTTGGACCAGCGCGCGAAGATCGCCGTCGGCAGCAACCGCCCGCCCGATTGCTCGCGAACCGCCAGTTCGCCGATCTCGATCCGGCCCGGCAGATCAGCGAAATGCGCCGCTAGCAGCTCGCCCAGCGCCAGCGCCGACATGCGCACCGCATAGACCGTCAAGAACAGGCACGACGAGCGCTCATCGAGCAGCCTGCGGCAATCGGCGATCAGCGCGGGCAGATGCTCTTCCAGCTTCCATACCTCGCCTTCGGGTCCGCGCCCGAATTTGGGTGGGTCGAGCAGGATCGCGTCATAGCGCTTGCCCCGGCGCACCTCGCGCGCGGCGAACTTGACGCAATCATCGACCAACCACCGCACCGGCAGGTCTTCCATGCCCGAAAGCGCGGCATTGGCGCGCGCCGCCGCGACCGATTTCTTCGATGCATCGACATGGGTCAGCTCGGCCCCGGCAGCAGCCATCGCCAGCGTGCCGACGCCGGTATAGCCGAACAGGTTGAGCCCCCTGGCCCGCTCCTCGCCCTTATGGGCAGCGATATGCCCGCGCAGCCAGCGCCACACCGGGTCCATGTCGGGGAAGAAGCCGAGATGCCGGAACGGGGTGTTGAGCGCGGTCAGCCGCACTTCTTCCCATTGCAAGGGCCAGCCCTCGCGGGGAACACTGGCTTCCAGCTGCCAGCGCCCGCCGCCATCCTCGTCCGATCCGGGGATGAACGCGCCATCGGCGTCCCAATCGGGCAGCCGCGTCGGCCACATCGCCTGCGGTTCGGGGCGGATGAAGCGGTACGGCCCGTACGCCTCGAACTTGCGCCCGCCGCCGCTGTCGATCAGCGTATAGTCGGCGCGCGGCTCGCCGATCATCAGCAGCGGTTGCGGGTCAAGCTCGGCCATGCGCGCGGGTCAGCCCTTGGCCGGGACCGCACGCTCGGCGATATAATCGCGCACCGTGGTGTAGTCGCCGGGCAGCTTGTCAAATTTCTCGGCACGCTCGAACAGGTCGCCGACGCGCGCAGGCAGGCGCGGGCGCAAGCCGGTCGCACGCTCCACCGCATCGCGGAACTTGCTGGGGTGCGCGGTGGCGAGCGTGACGCAGGGGATCGCGCGGTCGATCGTGCCGGCATCCTGCAGGCGGTGGGCAGCGCCCAGGCCGATCGCGGTGTGCGGATCGATCATCTGCCCGGCCTCGTCCCAGGCGCGGCGCATGGCGATGCCCATTTCCTCCGGGTCAATTCGCGCGCTCGAGAACAGCGCCTCGGCACCCGCGCGCATCTCGGGCGAGAGCTGCATCGCCTTGCTGGCTTCAAAGCCCTTCATCCGTGCGGCGGTCAGCGCGCCGTCACGGCCCTCAAGATCGAACAGCAGCCGCTCGAAATTCGAGCTGACCTGGATGTCCATCGAAGGGGCCGCGGTCGGCGTCACGCTGCCGGCGGAATAATCGCCCGCGCTGATCGCGCGATGGAGGATGTCGTTGACATTGGTCGCGACGATCAGCCGTGCAACCGGCAGACCCATCTGGGCAGCCACATAGCCCGCGAACACATCGCCGAAATTGCCGGTCGGTACCGAAAAGGCGACCGGGCGGTGCGGGGCGCCCAGCTGCAAAGCGGCGGCGAAATAATAGACGATCTGCGCCATCAGCCGCGCCCAGTTTATCGAATTGACCGCCGATAGCGTGAACCGTCCCGCAAAACCGGGATCGCCGAACATGCGCTTCACCATCGCCTGGGCATCGTCGAAGCTGCCGTCGATCGCGATGTTGTGGACATTGGGCGCAAGCACCGTGGTCATCTGCCGCCGCTGCACGTCGGAGACGCGGCCATCGGGGTGGAGCATGAAGATATCGACCTTCTCGCGCCCCGCCACCGCATCGATGGCCGCAGAGCCGGTATCGCCCGAGGTCGCGCCGACAATGGTCAGATGCGTGTCGCGGTTCGACAGGAAGCGTTCGAACAGATGGCCGAGCAACTGCAGCGCGACGTCCTTGAACGCCAGCGTGGGACCATGGAACAGTTCGAGCAGCCAGTTGCTCTCATCGACCTGGGCGAGCGGGGTGACCGCCTTGTGCGAAAAGCGCCCATAGGCCGCTTCGCACAGGCCGCGCAGCTCGTCCTCGGTCAGGCTGCCAGCGACAAAGGGCGTCATGATCCGCACCGCCAGCTCGACATAGGACAGCCCGGCCATGGCTGCGATCTCGGCATGCGTGAATTTGGGCCAGGCACGCGGCACGTACAGCCCGCCATCGCTTGCCAAACCTGCCAGCGTCACGCCCTCGAAATCGAGCGCCGCGGCTTCCCCCCTGGTGCTGATATAGTCCATGGGGTGGACCCGTTAGCGGTCCCTGCCCCTGTGCGCAACCTGCACGTTATGGCAGCCGGATAGCGCTCAGTCCTCTTCCGGGCTCTCGTAGAACATCAGCACCGCCGGACCCTCGGGCGTTTCGATCAGCCCGTGCTCGACGAAACCGGCGTTGACATAGGCGTTGCGTGCCCGCTGGTTCTCCGGATCGGGATCGATGCACAGCACGCGCACCCCTTGCGCGTTGAGCTGCTTGGCCAGCATCGCCAGCAGCTTCGCGCCATGCCCCTTGCCGATCAGCGACGGCACGCCGATGAAGCAATCGACCGCACGCGCCCCCTGCGGCAGGTCCTGCAGGTGCTTTTGCGGCCAGGCATGAACCTCGAAATGCTGGATATAGGCGATCGGATGGCCATCGAGCATGCCGATCAGCTGGACCATGTCCGGATTGTCCATATCCTCCATGATCAGCGCAAGCTCGTGCTTGGGATCGCCCCACCATTGCTCGACCTCGGGGGTCTTGAGCCATTGCTCGATCAGCGGCAGGTCCGAATGGGTGACCCGGTGAAAGCCGTAATAATGTCCGCCCTGCATGGTCTCTCCTTGCGGCGTCATGCGGACGATGGGGATCGCGTCCGCCTTGCGACTGCCAGACCATATATAACGGCAGCAATGCCCGCGAATAAAAACCATTGTACGGCATAGGCCCAATGGTTGTTCGGAATATCCTCTGGCGAAGGCTTCTGAACGGCCTGCAGACCGGCGACCGGCGGTGCGGCGACGAGGCGGATCAGCGCGCTGCTGTCGGGCGCGATCATTCCGCTGACCTGCCCTCCCTTCCAGTCCGGGCTGTCAGGGCGCTGCGACCAGCCCGCTACCACCTGCGCCCCCGGCCCTTCGGCGCCGGTGCGGCACGAGGCGATATGCACCCAACCCGATGCGCCCGACGCGCTGCGCCCGCTTGAGGACCGCCAGTCCACCACTTCGAGGCAATTGACGCTGGAGGTGCGGTAGAGCGGCAGCGCTTGCGGATCAGGCACTGCCGGCCAGGCAACCGGAGGCCTGTCCGCAGCGGTCCGGTACTCGGCAAGCAGCGCCTCTTTCCACGCCATGCGCTGGAGCTGCCAGACGCCGAGGCCGATCATGATGGCGATCGCGATGCCGACGATCAGCGTCGGCCAGAATGGCAGGCGCTTCATGGCCGGGTCTCGCCGCTGGTGTCGATGCGCCCTTCGCGCACCTCGGCGCGCGCCTCGTGGATCAGCATCGCCGCCTTGGACACCCGCAAGGACAGGATCACCAGCGCGAAGGTCAGCGGCACCCAGAGCAGGATATGCACCCAGAAGGGCGGGCTCGCCTGGACCTGCAGAACCACGGCAAAGGCTGAGACCAATGCGCCGATGACGAGAATCAGGAACGCTGCGGGGCCATCGCCGACATTATAGGAGGTGAAATCCTGCCCGCAGGCGCGACAGCGCGGGGCGAAGCGAACCCACCCGGCAAACAGCGTGCGCGCACCGCATGCGGGGCACTCGCCGGTGAGCGCAGCCTGGATCAGCGGCGAGCGCGGCTGCGTGCCCTCAGGCACGTCCCATGCACCAAGGATCGGGGTTCCAGTCCACCGGCGGCGTCGCCAAGCCCGGATGCGGGAACTGGTGCTTGAAGGTGAAGGCGTGCGGACTGGGACCGAAACGGTCGATCCGCCAGAGCGCGGCCAGCCCTTCATCGACGCTGGGAACATGCCCGGCGGGCACCCACCAGAGCGCCTGATAGGCGCTGTCCATGCGCTCGATCCATTCGCGCCGCCGCGCCATCACCGGCGTGTGCGCGCTACGATAGACGAAGTCGAACAGGCTCGCCGGATCGCGCCAGACCGACATGTTGACCACGAAACGCGGATCGGGGGTCGGTTGCAGGTCCACGGCATTGCCGCTGTCGCTCTGCAACCGCCAGATATAGCCGTCCGACTGTTCGGCAATGGCATTGATGCCGTCGAGCATCCCCATGAAACCGGCGACCGCCGGGTCATCGGGATGCGCGATCAGCCTGGCGACATTGATCTGGGCGATATGCCAGCCGGGCTGATCGGTCATCTCGTTCACTCGCGATTATCAGTGGGTTGCAGCGCCCCAGCCACCCCAGACATAGATGACCAGGAAGAGGAACAGCCACACCACGTCGACAAAGTGCCAGTACCAGGCAGCGGCTTCGAAACCGAAATGCTGCTTGGGGGTGAAGTGGCCCTTATAGGCGCGCACCAGGCAGACGATCAGGAAGATCGTGCCGACCAGCACGTGGAAGCCGTGGAAACCGGTCGCCATGTAGAAGGACGAACCATAGTTCAGGTCCTTGAACGGGAACGGCGCGACCGAATATTCATAGGCCTGCACGCAGCTGAAGACGACGCCCAGGATGATCGTGAGCCACAGGCCCTTGATCAGGCCGTCGCGGTCGCCGTTGATCAGCGAGTGGTGCGCCCAGGTGACCGTGGTGCCCGAGCAGAGCAGGATCAGCGTGTTGAGCAGCGGGAGTTCGAAGGCGTTGAGCACTTCGACGCCCTTGGGCGGCCACACGCCGCCGATCACGTCTGCGGTCGAGGGGAAGAGCGAGAAATCGAACCACGCCCAGAACCAGCCGACGAAGAACATCACTTCGGAGGCAATGAACAGGATCATGCCATAGCGCAGGTGAAGCTGCACCACCGGGGTGTGGTCGCCGGCATGGGCTTCCTTCACCACCTGCGCCCACCAGCCATACATCGTGCCGATCACACCGGCGGTGCCGGCGTAAAAGACGATGCCGGAGGTATCCATGCTGTGCATCCACAGGATGGCGCCCACCGCCATGACGAGTGCCGCCATCGATCCGGCGAACGGCCAGATGCTGGGGGGAAGAATATGATAATCGTGGTTCTTTGTTCCGGCCATCTCTCTGGTCCCCGTCGTCCCTTAACGTCTTGAACTAAGCCCTTAACTGCCCTTTTTCGCCTGGTCCAGCGGGTAAAAGGTGTAGCTGAGGGTAATCTCTTCGATATCCTTGGTGTCCGGATCGGTCAGGATCGCGGGATCCACATAATAGATCACCGGCATCCGCACCGTCTGCCCAGGCTCCAGCGTCTGCTCGGTAAAGCAGAAGCACTGCACCTTGGCGAAATAGCGGCCGGCCTGGGTCGGCGTGACGTTGAACGTCGCGGTCCCAGTCACCGGCTTGCTGGAAAGGTTGGTCGCGGTGAACGCGGCCATGTCGCGCGCGCCGATCGTGATCTTCTCGGTCGTGTTCTCGGGCTTGAAGCGCCAGGGCAATGCCGACGACACGTTCGAATCGAAACGGATGGTGATCGGCTTGTTGGTCACCGCAATCTTGTCGGCGGCCGCTTCGCTGACCTTCATCGTCGTACCGCCAAAGCCCGTCGCCTCGCAGAAGAGGCGATAGAGCGGCACGGCTGCATAGCCGAGGCCCAGCATCCCGATGGCAAGGCCCAAAGCGATGATGCCTGCGCGCCGGTTGCGGCGTGCAACATCGGGGCTGATCGCGGCGCTGCTCATCCCCACACCCCGATCTTCACGATGGTGATGACATAGAAGAGCACGCAAAGGGCGACCAGGATTCCCGCCATGAACAGCGCACGGCTGCGCTGGCGCGCCCGCAATTGCGCGAGCACTTCCGGATCGCTGAAATCGGGCGCGGGGCGATCGGTCATGCCGCAATCGCCGGAACCACCGCGCGGTCAACGACCACGGCGGCGAAGATCAGGAACAGATAGACGATCGAATAGGCGAACAGCTGCTTTTCGGGCTTGAGCGCATCGCCCTCGCCTGCGGTGCGAAAACCGACACGCGCGGCGAGCGCGACGAAGATCGCCGACAGCACGAAGGCGCCGATGCCATAGGTCCAGCCGACCAGGCCGAGCGCGGCGGGCGCCATCACCGTCGCCAGCAGCACCAGCGAATAGCCGAACACCTGATGCCGCGTCGATTTTTCGCCCGCGACATTGGGCATCATCGGAATGCCGACGCGCGCATAGTCCATCTTCACGAACAGCGCGAGCGCCCAGAAATGCGGCGGCGTCCAGAAGAAGATGATCGAGAACAGCAGGATCGGCAGCATGGTGACATCACCGGTCACCGCCGCCCAGCCGATTACCGGCGGGAATGCCCCTGCCCCACCACCGATCACGATGTTCTGCGGCGTATTGGGCTTGAGCCAGATCGTGTAGATCACGGCATAATAGAAGACCGAGAAGGCAAGGATCACAGCCGCCAGCCAGTTGACCGCCAGCCCCATGATCACGACCGAAAAGCCCGAAAGCGCCAGGCCGAACTGCAGCGCCGCCTCGCGGTCCATGCGGCCGGCGGGGATCGGACGGTTGGCGGTGCGCTTCATCAGCGCATCGAGATCGGATTCGTAATATTGGTTGAGCGCGGCAGCCCCGCCTGCCCCCATCGCGATGCAGAGGATCGCGACAAAGCCGATGACCGGGTGGATGCTGCCGGGCGCTGCGAGCAGACCGCACAGCCCGGTGAACACCACCAGGCGGATCACGCCCGGCTTGGTCAGCGCCCAGAAATCGCGCCAGTGCGCAGGCATGAGCACACCCGGCTGGGCGGTCATGGCGGCGCTCTGGCCCTGAACTGGCGATACAGCTTCGGTCATGCTCATGTCACTACCCATATGGCAAACCCCTCGCCGTCAGGCCGAGGGGTGCCGGGCCGGATGGGACGCAGTCCCGGTCCGGCCCTGTCAGCGGTGCAACGCTGCTGCGGTCACTTGATGACGGGCAGCGTTTCGAACTGGTGGAACGGCGGCGGGCTGGACAGGGTCCATTCCAGCGTCGTGGCACCTTCGCCCCAGTAGTTGCCCTCGGCACGACGGCCAGCAACCAGCGCATAGGCGATGTTGATGAAGAAGATCAGCATGCCGGCGGCCATGATGGCGTAACCCAGCGAGGCGATCTCGTTCCAATAGGCAAAGGCTTCCGGATAGTCGGGGTAGCGACGCGGCATGCCCTGACGGCCCAGGAAGTGCATCGGGAAGAACAGCACGTTCACGCCGATGAAGAACACCCAGAAGTGCAGGTGGCCGAGCGCTTCGCTATAGTGACGGCCGCTCATCTTCGGGAACCAGTAGTAGAAACCGGCGAAGATCGAGAACACCGCACCCAGCGAGAGCACATAGTGGAAGTGCGCGACCACATAATAGGTGTCGTGCAGGTTGTCGTCGACGCCGCCATTGGCGAGCACGACGCCGGTCACGCCGCCCACGGTGAACATGAAGATGAAGCCGAGCGCCCAGACCATCGGGGTCTTGAAGGTGAGCGAACCGCCCCACATCGTCGCGATCCACGAGAAGATCTTGATGCCGGTGGGCACCGCGATGACCATGGTGGCAGCGGTGAAGTACATCTTCATGTTGACCGACAGACCGACGGTGAACATGTGGTGCGCCCACACCACGAAGCCGACGACGCCGATGGCGACCATGGCATAAGCCATGCCGAGATAACCGAACACGGGCTTCTTCGAGAAGGTGGCGATGATGTGGCTGATCATGCCGAAACCAGGCAGGATCATGATGTACACTTCGGGGTGACCGAAGAACCAGAACAGGTGCTGGTACAGGACCGGGTCACCACCGCCAGCGGCGTTGAAGAAGGCCGAGCCGAAATTGCGGTCGGTGAGCAGCATGGTGATGGCAGCGGCCAGAACCGGCAGCGAGAGAAGCAGCAGGAACGCAGTGACCAGCATCGACCACACGAACAGCGGCATCTTGTTGAGCGTCATGCCCGGAGCGCGCATGTTGAAGATCGTGGTGATGAAGTTGATCGCACCCAGGATCGACGAAGCACCGGCAAGGTGCAGCGACAGGATCGCAAGGTCGACGGCCGGTCCGACCGAACCGCTGGTCGAAAGCGGCGCATAGACCGTCCAGCCGGTGCCCGCACCCAGACCCGAACCACCGGGCACGAAGGTCGAGCCGAGCAGCAGCAGGAAGGCCGGGATGAGCAGCCAGAACGAGATGTTGTTCATGCGCGGGAACGCCATGTCCGGCGCGCCGATCATGATCGGAACGAACCAGTTGCCGAAGCCGCCGACCATGGCGGGCATGACCATGAAGAACACCATGATCAGGCCGTGCGCCGTGATCAGCACGTTCCACATGTGATAGGCCTGATCCAGGGTCGCTTCGCTGCCCTGCATCATGGTGGCCCAGCCCTGCAGATACTGCACGCCGGGTTCGGCGAGCTCCATGCGCATCAGGCCGGAAATGGCACCGCCGATGATCCCCGCGACGATCGCGAAGATCAGGTACAGCGTACCGATGTCCTTGTGGTTGGTCGACATGAACCAGCGCTGGAAAAACGCGGGCTTGTGATCGTCATGTGCATGATCATGGTCATGCAGATCGGCCGGGTTGGCGGCAATCGTGGTCATGGTCTTGCCCTGTCCTTACTGAGCGGCAGCGGGAGCGGCGGCGGCTGCGGCCGCGCCCTGCGCTGCGGAAGTGGTGGTGGCGGCTGCAGGCGCAGCGGCGGGAACGGTGGCCGGAGCAGCAGCGGCGGCAAGTTCGTCACCCTTGACGGTGCCACCCTGCGAACGGACCCATGCATCGAACTTGGCGCGCGGGAGCGCTTCGACGGCGATCGGCATGAAGCCGTGGCGGGCGCCGCACAGTTCCGAACACTGGCCGTAATAGACGCCGGGCTCCTTGATGGTCAGCATCTTCTCGTTCGAACGACCGGGGACGGCGTCCATCTTGAACCAGAGCGACGGCACCGCGAAGCTGTGGATCACGTCCGATGCGGTGGTGATGATGCGGATCGGCTCGCCGGCGGGAACGACCATGCGGTTGTCGACCGCAAGCTGGTGCGGCTCACCGCGCTTGGCGGCTTCGGCTTCATCCAGCATGTTCGACACGACTTCGAAATCGCCATTGTCGGGATAGCTGTAACCCCAGTACCACTGATAGCCGGTGACCTTGACGGTGACGGCATCTGCGGGGGCCGGCTTGTACTGCTTGGCGAGCAGGTCGATCGACGGGACCGCGACACCGACCAGGATCAGCACCGGAACGAGCGTCCAGATGACTTCGATCGCGGTGTTGTGCGTGACCTTCGACGCCACCGGATTGGCAGCGGCGCGATAGCGCACGATGATCCAGACGAGCAGCGCGAGCACCAGCATCGAGATCGCGACGATGATCGGCAGCAGCACCGACGTGTCGAGCCAGTGCGCATATTCGCCCAGTTCGGAATACTGGTCCTGGAAATCGATGCCCTTGTCGACGGGCATGCCCTTGCCGGCAGTGGGCGCCATCGGCGTGTAGCTCGAATCGAGCGCCGGGGCGGCAGCAGCGTCGGCAGGTGCCGCTTCAGCTGCAGCAGCGGGCGCGGTTGCAGCCGGAGCAGCAACGGCGGGCGCGGCTTGTGCGCTCGGAGCGGGAGCGGTGACCGGCGGTGCGGGCGGGGTTTGCGCCAGCGCCATGGGCGCGGACACGAGAACAAGGGCTGCGAAACCAAAAGATTTCGTCCAAGATGCGAACGCCATTCGTAGACTGTCCCTGTATGGGCAGGGCATCCGTCCACGTCCCGTTGTGCCGGATCACTGCCGTGTTTTGCGTCAAAGCTATGGCTGCCTATACGCAGGCTTGCCGCCAGTCTCAAGCCAATCTAGGGATATTTTTTAATCGCCGGTTCAGCTTGCCACCCCCCTCCCCCGGCGACGCTACGTAAAGGGTAAATCGCGATGCAGGATGAAGAAATTCTCGCCGAGTTCCGCGCGAGCCAGGCTTTGCTGGAGGGGCATTTCATTCTCTCGTCGGGCTTGCACAGCGCGCACTATCTGCAGTGCGCGCGCGTTCTGATGGACCCGATGCGCGCCTCGCGCCTGGCGAGCGCGCTTGCGGCCCGCATGCCGCGCGATGTCCGCGCGCAGATCGACCTCGTCGTCTCGCCCGCCATGGGTGGCCTTATAATAGGGCATGAAATGGGCCGCGCGCTGGGCGTAGAGGCGATGTTCGTCGAGCGCCCCACCGGCACGTTCGAGCTGCGCCGCGGATTCGCGATCAAGCCGGGCCAGAAGGTGCTGCTGATGGAAGATGTCGTCACCACCGGCCTGTCCTCGCGGGAGGCGATCGCGGCCGTCAACGCGGCGGGCGGCGAAGTCATCGCAGCCGGCGCGCTGGTCGATCGCTCCGCCGGAGAAGTCTCGCTAGGCGTGCCTTTCTTCCCGCTGATTTCGCTCAACTTTCCGAGTTACCCTGCCGACTCGCTGCCGCCCGAGCTGGCAGCCGTGCCCGCGATGAAACCCGGCAGCCGAAAGGAACCCGAAGCGGCATGATCCGCGTGAGCCTGGCTCCGCTCGCCGCGCTGCTGATCGGCGCGGGCGCGCCCTCGCCGGTCGTCGATCAGGCCGCCGTCAATGCCGCGCTCGATCCGGTCAAGGCCCCTGGCACGGTGCTGATCGCGCGCGGCGACACGATCGTGTACGAGCGCGCCTTCGGCCTGGTCGATCCGGCCGGAACTGCCGAGCACCAGCTCGGCAAGGTCTGGCGCTGGGCATCGGTGACCAAGCAGATCACCGCAACCATCGCGATGCAGGAAGCCGCTGCGGGCCGGCTCGATCTGGACGCTCCGATCATCACCTATCTGCCCGACAGCAAGGCGCCCAATGCCGCAAGCATCACCTCGCGGATGCTGATGCAGCACATATCGGGCCTGCCGCGCACCGATGAAGGCCCTGTCGGGACGGATGACTGGCCGACCTTCTACATGGTTGATCGATCCAGCCCCGAAACCGGCCGTGCCTGGTGCGAGGGACCGACGACGCGCAAGCCTGCCGACGAGTTCTTCTACGGCGACTGCGACTTCATCATGATGGCCGCCGTCATCGAGGCGACCAGCGGCAAACCTTATGCCGCGCTGATCGAGGAACGCATCGCTAAGCCGCTCGGCCTCAAAAGCGTCGGCCTGTTCCCGCGCTTTGAGCCCAGCATGCCCGGCTTTGGCGACGGCAAGCCCGAATCGACGGCTTTCCGGCTCGAGAATTTCGGCGGCGCGGGCGCGCTTTACGGCACGACGCGCGACCTCTTCGCCTTCGATCGCGCGCTGATGACCGGCAAGCTCATCCCCGAGGCAAAGCGCACTGAGATGTGGGACGGCAAGCCGCAATATGGCTATGCCGCGCTCGGCCAGTGGTCGTTCAGCGTCCCGCTCAAGAATTGCGGCGACAGCCCCGTGCGCATCATCGAACGCCGCGGTTTCATCGGCGGCGTTGCGCTGCGCAACATCATCCTGCCCGATCAGGACATGGTGATCATCATGACATCGAACCGCGCCGAGGCCGAAGCGGCCTTTGGCGAAATCTGGCAGCAGGCCGGCATCACGCATGACGTGCTGCGCGCCGCCCTGTGCGCTACCGGAGCCCCGCAATGAGCAACCATATCCGTCTGGGCGTCAATATCGACCATGTCGCCACCATCCGCAACGCGCGCGGCGGCGATCATCCCGATCCGATGCGCGCGGTGCGCATCGTGCAGGAGGCCGGCGGCGACGGCATCACCGTGCATCTGCGCGAGGACCGGCGGCATATCCGCGACAGCGATCTCGACGCGATCATGGCGGGGTCGACACTGCCGATCAATCTCGAGATGGCGGCGACCGAGGAGATGCTCGCCATCGCGCTGCGCCACAAGCCGCACGCCGCGTGCATCGTCCCCGAAAAGCGCGAGGAGCGCACCACCGAGGGCGGGCTCGATGCCGCCGGGCTGCACAACACGCTGATGCCGATCGTCTCGCGGCTGAGCGAGGCGGGCATCCGCGTCAGCCTGTTCATCGAGCCCGAGGCGCGGCAGATCGAGGCGGCGATGCGGCTCGGCGCGCCGGTGGTCGAGCTGCACACCGGGCGCTATGCGCATCTGTGGCTCGACGACGATCGCGACGGGGTGCAGGCCGAACTCAAGCGCATCGCCGACGCCGCCGCGCTCGCCGCCAAGAACGGCATCGAGCCGCATGCGGGACACGGCCTGACCTTCGAAAATGTCCAGCCCATCGCTGCGATCCCCCAGCTCGCCGAGCTCAATATCGGCCATTATCTGATCGGTGAGGCGATCTTCGATGGTCTGGAAGCCAGCATCCGCAAGATGCGGCAGCTGATGGATGAAGCGCGGTGATAGGCGTGTCGTACTCACGCCACCCCTCTCCCTTTACGGGAGAGGGAGCGAGACTTGGCCGCGAGCGGCCTAGTCGCAGCGGGAGAGGGCGTGTCCCCTTTTGCCCTCTCCCCTTCAGGGGAGAGGGTTGGGAGAGGGGCCAGCGCAACCGTCGCCTTTCCCCCCTCCCTTCGCCGCTGCGCGGCTCTTCCCTCCCCCCTGAAGGGGAGAGGGCTATATGATCATCGGCCTGGGCTCGGACCTTTGCAATATCGAGCGGATCCAGAATTCGCTCGACCGGTTCGGCACGCGGTTCGAAAAGCGCGTGTTCACCGAGGTCGAGCAGGCCAAGGCCAACCGCCGCCCGTTCACCAAGGCGGGGACGCTCGCCAAGCGCTTTGCCGCCAAGGAGGCTTTTTCGAAGGCGGTGGGAACAGGGTTCAAGGCTGGTGTGTTCATGAAGGACATCGGCGTCGTCAATGCCCCTTCCGGCGCGCCGACACTGCATCTCACCGGGGGCGCGAAGGCACGGCTGGACAGCATGATCCCTCAGGGCCATTCCGCCTTCATTCATCTCACGCTCACCGACGATCATCCATGGGCTCAGGCCTTCGTCATTATCGAGGCGCGGCCCGTTGACTGACAGCCCCTCGCCCCGTCCGGACCCGAAAGACCCCGAAATGGCACCAGATTCTTCCGACATCGTGATGGAAGCAAAAGACGCGCGCGCGTCCGAAGGCGAAAAGCCGGTCAACTGGTTCGAGGAAATTCGCGGGCTGTTCCTGCTGCTGCTCGCGGTGCTGGCCTTCCACTCGCTGGTGGCAAAGCCCTTCTATATCCCCACCATGTCGATGATGCCCAATCTGCTGGTCGGCGACCGGCTGGTGGTGACCAAATATCCCTATGGCTGGTCCTGGGTCTCGGTCTCGTTCCACCTGCTGCCGCCGATGAAGGGGCGGATCATGGGCAAGACCCCCGAATATGGCGATATCGTCATCGCCACCCCGCCCGGCGCGCAGAGCGACTATATCAAGCGCGTCATCGGCCGCCCCGGCGATACCATCGAGGTCCGCCAGGGCCGCGTTATCCTGAACGGCAAGGAAATTCCGCGCGCGGTGCAGCCGAACCTGATGCTGCCGGTCGACGTGAACTCGCCCTGCAACGCCAGCGACTTTCCGATGCTCAAGGCGCGCGGCGCCGATGGCCGCTATTATTGCGAGCTGCCGATCATCCGCGAGACGCTGCCCAATGGCGTGTCGTACAACACCATCGACCTGGGTCCCGATTATCCGCTCGACAATTACGGACCGTACAAGGTGCCTGCCGGGCACGTGTTCCTGATGGGCGACAATCGCGATCGCAGCGCCGACAGCCGTGCGAGCCTGGAGGAACTGGGCCTGGGCGGCGCGGTGCCGCTGGAAAATATCGGCGGCCGCGCCGAAATCGTCACCTTCTCGCTCGACGGCAGCACGACATGGAATCCGGTGAGCTGGTGGGAATCGCTGCGCGGCGACCGCGCGGGAACGAGCTTGAGGCCGGACAGGGATTGATCCGCTCGAATTAGTGCTGAACCGTCACCCCCGCGCACGCGGGGGTCCAGCTTCCTTTTACGGTTGGAGCAAAAGCGGGATTCCCGCCTTCGCGGGAATGACGGTCAAGAGATTGAATTGATTCCCTAACCCGGCTTCCGCTTCGCCAGCAGCATCTCGGCGATCTTGTACGTGCGCTCGTTGTCGACATCGACCGCATACGCCCCTTCAGTCAGCAGCAGCGCGCGCACCTTCACCTTGAAGCGGCGCGAGATCGCGGCCATCGCGCCATCGACGCTCCACCAGCCGAGCCGGAAGCGGATGAGGTTGAGGATGCCGAACGCCTGCGCGATCCGCCCCTTGGTCTTGATGAACTGCCCCCCTGCCCGGAACGCCTCGGCCGCGCGGAACGAGGCCGCGTCGCGCAGCCAATAGGCGTTGCAGTTCGAGATTGCCATGTCGCTGAATTCGTAGAAGCGCCGCTGCGCTTCGGGATGTTCGGCGAGAATGCTCGATTTCTCGGCGATCGCGATCACCGCGCCCGCGCCCTCGCGCATGCCGAAATCGTGGATCGAGCGGATTTCCTCAGCGGTCACCAGCACATTGTCGCCTGTGGTGATCAGCATCGGGAACGGGCTCCCCGCTTCCTCGATGACCGCTTCGATGCTCTCGACAATGCCTTCGCGCGACACGCTCATGCGCAGCCTTCCGCTCGCCATGAGCTTCTGCACCGCAGGAAGGTCGGCGACCACCGCCCGATCATGGATCGACACCCAGATCGGGCTGTCCGGCCAGGCGTCTTCCACGCCTTCCAGCACCCATTGCAGCAGCGCCTTGCCCTGGATCGGCACGTTACACTTGTGCGTGACGCCGGCGGCCTCGGCCAGCGGGTCGAGCTTTCCATCGCGCTTGCCGGCGAGGATCACGATTGTCGGCGATGTCATCAACTACCCTTTATGCGATCATCCGGCCCCGGGCGGCCTATAGGGCGGCAAGGCGGCGCGAACAACCCGCTGCGCCCTCTTCCCTTTGCCGTTGCACACGCTAAGGACGCAATCGGATGAACTTTCGCTGAAGGACCGAAAATGGGGGAAACGCTGAACATCGCGCTGGTCGGGCTGGGTACCGTGGGCGCGGGCGTCATCCGTCTGGTCGAAGAGAATGCGGCGCTGATCGCGCGGCGTGCGGGCAAGCCGATCCGTATCTGCGGCATCACCGCGCGCGACCGGGCCAAAGATCGCGGCGTCGACCTGTCGCCCTATGAATGGGTCGACGACATGGGCGAATTCGCCACCCGCGACGATATCGACGTGGTGGTCGAGCTGATCGGCGGCGCGGACGGCCCGGCGCTCACCCTCGCCAAGGAATGCCTGAGCGGCGGCAAGGCCTTCGTCACCGCGAACAAGGCGATGGTCGCGCACCACGGGCTGGACCTGGCCGAGCGCGCCGAAAAGGCCGGACTCGCCTTCAAGTACGAAGCTGCGGTCGCGGGCGGCATTCCGGTCATCAAGGGCCTGCGCGAAGGTGCGGCGGCCAATCGCCTCAGCCGCGTCTATGGCATCCTGAACGGCACCTGCAATTTCATCCTCTCGGCCATGGAAAAGACCGGGCAGGATTTTGCCGAGGTGCTCGCCGAAGCGCAGGCGCGCGGCTTTGCCGAGGCCGATCCCAGCTTCGACATCGATGGCGTCGATGCCGCGCACAAGCTGTCGATCCTCGCTGCGCTGGCCTTTGGCACCGAGCTCGATTTCGACGGCATCGAGCGCAGCGGCATCCGCAAGATCCTGTCTGCCGATATCGCCCAGGCCGCCGCGCTCGGCTATCGCATCCGGCTGATCGGCATGGCCGAGCTCGATGGAAGCAATGGCGATGCGCAGTTGTTCCAGCGCGTCCACCCCTATCTTGTGCCGATGCACCATCCGCTGGCGCATGTCGAAGGGTCGACCAACGCGGTGGTCGCCGAGGGCAATTTCTCCGGGCGCCTGCTGTTCCAGGGCGCCGGCGCGGGCGATGGCCCGACCGCCAGCGCGGTCGTTGCCGATCTGATCGACATCGCGCGCGGCGAGATCGGCCCCGCCTTTTCGATGCCGGTGCGCGAGCTCGACAAGGTCGCGCGCGCCGAAACCGGGCATCGCACCGGCAAATGCTATCTGCGCTTCGAGGTCGCCGACCGGCCCGGCGTGCTCGCCGAGATCACGGCCGCGATGCGCGATGCGGGCGTCTCGATCGAAAGCCTGATCCAGAAGGGCCGCAGCCCCGATGGCAGCGTGCTCGTCGCCATGGTCACGCATGAAGGCCCCGAAAGTGCGGTCGCGGCAACCTTGTCCGCGCTCAAGGGTTCCCCCAGCTTGCACGCCGATCCGCTGGTCGTGCACATTCTCGGAGACTGACCGATGCCTTCAGGCCTTGCCGCGCTGCTTGACGATGTCGCCGCGCTGACCCGTCTTGCTGCGGTATCGATCGACGATGTCGGCGCAGCAGCGGCCAAGGCAGGCACCAAGGCTGCAGGCGTGGTGGTCGATGATGCCGCGGTTACCCCGCAATATGTCACCGATTTCACCCCCGATCGCGAGCTGCCGGTGATCTGGCGGATCGCCAAGGGATCACTGTTCAACAAGTTCGTCATATTGCTGCCTATCGGCCTGATATTGAGCGCTTTTCTGCCCTGGGCGATCACCCCGATCCTGATGGCGGGCGGCGCGTTCCTGTGTTTCGAGGGCGCGGAAAAGATCATCCACAAGCTCAGCCACAGCCAAGATACCGCCGAGGTGGTCGAGCAGGTGCAGGACATGTTTGCGCTGGAAGACGAACGGGTGAAGGGCGCAGTGCGCACCGACCTCATCCTGTCTGCCGAGATCATGGCCATCGCGCTCGCCGAGGTCGCCGACCGGTCGATCGCGATGCAGGCGGGCGTGCTCGCGGTGGTCGGTCTGCTGATCACCGCTGCGGTCTATGGCGCGGTCGGCCTGATCGTGAAGATGGACGATTTCGGCCTCCACCTGGCGACAAAACCCTCGGCGGCCGCCCAGGGCTTCGGCCGGGGGCTGGTCAAGGCCATGCCGATCGTGATGTCGGCGCTCGGCATCATCGGCACGGCCGCGATGGTCTGGGTTGGCGGACAGATCATCATTCACGGGCTTGCGGTGTTCGGCGTCGCCGGGCCTGAGCATCTGATCCACGACATCGCCGTCGCGGCGGGCGAAGCCGTGCCTGCGGTCAGCGGACTGGTCGAATGGCTGGTCGGCGCGATCGGGGCGGGCATTGTCGGGCTCGTGATCGGCGGCGTGATTGCGGCGGTCTACAACGCGGTCAAGGGCAAGGGCGCGCACTGAGGCGATGATTGACCCTCCCCCTTGCTGGGGGAGGCAGCGGAGACTTGGCAGCTTGCTGCCTATGTCGCAGCGGTGGGGGTGACGGTAAGGCTTCGTGCTGCCAATCGCCCGAAATTCAATCCGGAGAGATCACCCCCGCCCAACCCTCCCCCATCAAGGGGGAGGGCTTACCGATTACTTTCCCGCGCGTACACGTTCACCGTCACATCCCCGAGCGGCGCATCGCCGATGGCCGCGAAGCCCAGCTTGGCCGCCACATGCTCGGACGCGCCATGGCCGGGCTCGATGATGCAGCGCACCTCGCCGCCGCCCAGCGCGCTGTCATTCCACGCCATCACCGCGTTCATCGCCTCGCTGACGAGGCCTTGCCCCCAATGGTCCGGCGCGATCGCCCAGCCGGCCTCGGGATAACCGTCCAGCAGATCGATGCCGCGCTCGAAATTGGCAAGGCCCCCTACCCCCACCAGCGCGTCGCTCTGCCGGTCCGTGAACAGCCAGTAACCATAGCCGGTCAGCGCCCACAGCCCGTGCATGCCGATGAAGCGCGTCCAGCTCTCGTTGCGGGTGCGCGGCTTGCCGCCGATATAGGCGGTGACGCGCTCGTCGGCCCACATTGTGGCATAAGCATCGAAATCCGCCATGACCGGCGCGCGGAGGCGCAACCTCTCGGTCTCGATTACCGGAATATCGGTCATTGCGGCGCCCCCTCGTCGGCCTCGCGCGCCTTTTCGGCCGCCTCGGCTTCGCGCGCCTTTTGCAGATATTCCTCGTCGACCTCAGGAAGCTTGGAAAAGTCGATCATATAGGCCTTGGGCGGTGGGCACGGCGGAACGATGCAGCCCAGCCCCATCGTCGCCTTGCCCTTGAAGATGCCATCACCCGCGACATCGGGCGCGGGCGGCGGACCGCCGGTCGCGAGACGTCCCTCGGTATCGGCCGGAACGCGGAATTTCGCCCCGGCATCCGCCTCTCCGCAGACCACGATATCCTTGCCGGCAGCGCTCGGTGCGCAGCGCTTGGCGCGCTCTTCCTTGCCGGTCCATTCGTCGGCCTTGCGAATCAGCTGCTTTACCTTGGCTTCGACCGGATCGGGCTCGCGCTTCTCCGGCTCGGGCAGACGCGTGTCGTCCTGCGCCTCCTGCGCGAGCGCCACCGGCGCAAAAACCCCCGAAATGGCGAGCGCGGCGGCCACCAACAGCATTCTCGACAATGCAATAATGCTCCCTTATGGACCGGGCGCAACGCACCAGGCCTGGAACGCAACTGGTGCCCCACAAAAGAAGGATGACCCGCCTGCCATGTCCAGCGCAAGCCTGAAAGCGACGCCCCCCTCACAAACCCCGCAGCTCGACCGCGTGCTCGTGCTCGAAATGGTCCGCGTGACCGAGGCTGCCGCGATCGCCGCATCGAACCTGATCGGCCGCGGTGACGAAAAGGCGGCGGACGCAGCGGCGGTGGAAGCGATGCGCGCAGCGCTCAACGGGCTGGACATCGACGGCACCGTGGTGATCGGCGAAGGCGAGCGTGACGAGGCGCCGATGCTGTATATCGGCGAGAAGGTTGGCCTGGGCAATGAAGGCGCGCCGCGCATCGACATCGCGCTCGATCCGCTCGAAGGCACCACCATCACTGCCAAGGCCGGCCCCAATGCGCTGGCCGTGCTGGCGATCGCCGAAAACGGCTGCCTGCTCAACGCACCCGACGTGTACATGGACAAGATTGCGGTCGGCCCGGGCTATCCCGAAGGCGTGATCGATCTCAACAAGAGCCCGACCGAGAACGTCCAGGCGGTTGCCGCCGCCAAGGGCGTCAAGCCGGGCGAGATCATCGTCTGTGTGCTCGACCGTCCGCGCCATGCCGATCTGATCGCCGAACTGCGTGGGCTCGGCTGCGGCATCATGCTGATCCCCGATGGTGACGTTGCCGGGGTGATCGCCACCACCAACCCCGAAACCACCATCGACCTGTACATGGGCTCTGGCGGTGCGCCAGAGGGCGTGCTGGCGGCTGCCGCGCTGCGCTGCGTCGGCGGCCAGTTCAAGGGCCGACTGCTGTTCCGCAACGACGACGAGCGTGCCCGCGCGCGCAAATGGGGCATCGAAGACCTGAACGCGGTCTATGACCTGACCGACCTTGCCAAGGGCGATTGCATTTTCGCTGCGACCGGCGTGACCGATGGTTCGCTGCTGCAGGGCGTCAAGCGTCGCCGCGACGGCATCATGACCACCGAAACCGTGGTGATGCGCTCGGCCAGCGGCACCGTGCGCTGGGTCAAGGGCGAGCACCGCATCGCCCGGTAATCGGGAAAGACGGCTGGTGCAGGGATCGTTCAGCCCTGCGCCAGCCGCCCCGCGAGCCGCGCGACCAGTGCGGCGCGAACAGCCTCGGCGTCCCCCGGCGCCAGATTATCCGCCTGCTCATAGCCGGCGCGACGCAGCAGTGCCTGAACCAGCATCCTGCGATCCTGCGTCATGTCGCGTGCCAGCTCTTCGGCTAGCGCATCGACGATCCACAAGGCGGCACGGTTCATCACATCATCCTGGGTGCCGCGTGCAGATGTCACGGCGGGACGTTCGAGCAATTCCAACATCGTTCCGCCTTGCGCGGAGCCAGCCTGCGTCCCAAGCCGAGTGACGCGGATATCCAGCATTTGTGACGAACGTCAAGCCGCCCGGATATCGCGTTCGGGCTGTGATACGGTATCATCCGCTACTTTATTATCGGCGATAAACGGTCGCAGCTCGTCGGTCAGATGGCGTGCAAAACGCCGCCCCATCGGGGCTTCGGCTCCGCTGGCGAGCAACGCGAGCAAGGCTCCGCTGGGCTTGCGGCGATAGCCCTTGATGGCCGATCGTCGGCACAGTGCCGACCGGTGGATCCGGACGAAATCCTCGGCAATCAGCTGCGATTCGATTGCCGCCAAAGTGGAGCGAACGAGCCCGCTATGCCCGCCCGCATGGATGCGGACATAATTGCCTTCCGCCTCGATCCATTCGACCTTGGCGTGAGCGATATGGATGGTCTGCCGCCCGGTCTTGACCCAGAAGCCCTGATCAGGCGCATCGGCCCGGGCTGTCGCCGCCCTCGGATCCAGCGCCGCCTGTCGCTCCACTTCGGCCAGCGCGATGCCATAGCGCAGCGCCAGCCAGGCGGCGAGGCCGGTGCCGAAATACCCGCTCCAGAGCAGAATCCAGCGCAAGTTAAACGCAGCCATATTGGCCGTGTCGTGCAGCACCCAGATATCCATGGCCATGGCCAGGACGAACAGGACCACCAGCCCCGGCAGGCCGACCAGCGCCATGCGTCGCAGCATCTTCAGACCCGGTCGCGCCCCGGCCCGCCCGTGAATCGACAGCCAGAAGACCAGTGCGCCAGCAACAATCAGCACGATCCGCTTGGGATTGTAGAGATCGAAAACCTCATCGGGATTGAGCGAAGCCCGAAAGGCGGAGACGCAGAATGTGGAGACGCAAAAGATCAGCGCAGCCAGCGCTGCGCTGCGCGGCGGCCACCACGGCCCGGGGCTGTCCGATCGATGAGGCAGCATCAACTTCATTCTGGCAGCAGTCCCAGGCTTGTCCTAATGCGGGTTCGAACACGTATGGGCGGTGCTCCGCCCCATCCGCAGCGCGCGGTATCAGCCAGGGGATTTAGCGGGATGGTCTTTTCGATCAACGACTTCGATATGGGACGGTTCGTTTCCGCAACCTTGGCCGAAGACCTCGGCCCTAATTCCCGCGACGTGACGTCGGAAAGCGTGATCCCTGCCGAGGCGCGGTTCGACGGCGTTATGGACGCACGGCACCCAATTGTGGTTGCAGGCCTGCCGATCGCGGAGGCGTTTTTCCGCGCGCTCGATCCCGATTGCACGGTGGAGCTTCTGGTGGACGAGGGCGCGGTGATCGAGGCGGGCACCGACCTCCTCAGCGTTTCGGGCAAGGCACGCGCACTGCTCACCGCCGAACGTTCGGCGCTCAACACCGTCCAGCATCTGAGCGGCATCGCGACACTGACGCGGGCCTATGTCGATGCGATCGCGGGCACCGGCGCGGTGCTGCTCGATACCCGCAAGACGATCCCGGGGCTCCGCAGCCTCGAGAAATACGCGACCCGCATGGGAGGCGCGAAGAACCACCGCATGGGCCTGTGGGATGCGGCGATGATCAAGGACAATCATGTCGCGGTGGCAGGCCATATCGGCGAGGCGGTGCGCCGCGCGGTCGCCGCCGGGATCGACCAGATCATCGTCGAGGTCGATCATGTCGAACAGATCGAACCCGCGCTCGCCGCCGGTGCCACCCATCTGCTGCTCGATAACATGTCCCCCGCGACGCTGCGCGGCGCGGTGACACTGGTCGGCGGTCGGGTGCCGTGCGAAGCCTCGGGCGGGGTGACATTGGAGACGATCCGCGCGATTGCCGAGACCGGGGTCGATTATATCTCGGTCGGCCGCATCACCCAGTCCGCGCCCGCCGCCGATATCGGGCTGGATTTCAAAGCGGCCTGATGCGCCGCGTCGTCGCCCTGTTTGCCTTGGGCACCGCGCTGGCGCCCATGCCGCTGCTCGCCCAGGCCTATCAGTGCCGCATGCCCGAAAAGCTCTCGCCGCTGCCGCAGGAAAAACGCGGGCGCGATGCGGTGAAGCGCGTGGTCCCGGTCGCGGGCTATACGCTGGCGCTCAGCTGGTCGCCGGAATTCTGCCGGGGACGCGAGGATGACAAGGCGCAGACGCTGCAATGCAGCCGCCGCTTCGGCGAATTCGGCTTCGTGCTGCACGGGCTTTGGCCAGAAGGCAAAACCGCCGGCTATCCGCAATATTGCGCCACGCCGCCCTCACCGGTGCCGCTGTCGGTGGTCCGCCAGAACCTCTGCTCCATGCCCTCGCAGCGGCTCATCCAGCATCAGTGGGACAAGCACGGCAGCTGCATGGCGCGCGATCCCGCACGCTATTTCCTGACCGCGCGAAAGCTGTACCAGTCGGTGAAGTTGCCCGATATGGAGCGGCTGTCGCGTCGCCCGCTGACCCAGGGGATGATGCGGCGCGAGATCGCGAGGCTGAACCCGGGAATGCCAGCAACCGCCATCGCGCTCAAGGCGAACGGCCGCGGCTGGCTGCAGGAGGTGCGGCTGTGCCTGGGGATGGATTACCGCCCGCGCGCCTGCCCGGCTTATGTCCGCCAGTCGCGTGGCGATACGCCCTTGAAGATCTGGCGCGGGCTCTAGTTCGGCCGCACCAGCACCTCGTCCGCCTGCAGCGCCGTGCGCCCCCAGACCAGCACGAACACGCACAGCCCGATGATGATCGCGAACGATTCGAGCGGCGCGATATTGTACAGCCACACGCCGATCGCAGGCGCGATGATATAGGCCGCGCCGTTGACCGAGGCGACGATGCCCGCCACCTGCCCCTGCTCCGCCCTTGTCACCGCGAGCGAGGAACCCGCGGTAAAGCCCGGGCGGAAAAGGCCAAATCCCAGCGAGGCAATGGCAAAGCCCAGGGTGATGGCATTGAGGCTTTCCGAAAAGGCGACCATCGTGCACCCGCTCGCAGCCAGCGCCATGCCCCAGAGCGTCGAGGTGCGCGGCCCCATCTTGAGATAGGGGATCAGCCCCCATTGCGCGAGCAATGTCGCGAACGCGCCCGCCATCAGCACCAGGCCGGTCGGGCCAGCCGCCAGCTCGGGCGTCGCGCGCAGATCGAGCCGATCGAGCAGCATGAAGCCGACCAGCCCCAGGATCATCGCGTTGGCATGGCCGCCCACAAGCCCCGCGATCAGCCATGGCCGCAGCCGCGCATCGCGCCAGGACAGGCGCTCGACCACGGGAGCGACCGGCTCGGGCTCGGCATCATGCTCGTCGGCATCATAGACCTCGCCCGCCGATCCCGAGCTCATCGGCTCGGACACCAGCCGTCCGCGCGCGGCATAGCTCGGCGTATCGTCGGGCAGCCGCAGCTTCAATGTCACCAGCACCAGCAGGCCGAAGGCCGCAAAGACGAAGAACGGGCTGGGCAAGCCGAGAAAGGGCAGGATGATCAGCGGCGCAAGCGCGGGGCCGATCACCGTGCCGAGCCCGAACGAGGAGGAGATCATCGAGAGCGCCTGCGTGCGCTCCGCACGGCTGGTGCGCGCGGCGACATAGGCCTGCACCGCAGGCGGCCCCGCCGAGCCCAACCCGCCATAAAGACTGCGGAACAGCGCGAAGATCAGCATCGTCGCGAGCGCCGAGAGATAGCCGTGCAGCCCCGCGATCAGCGTCAGCCCGCACAGCGCGAACGAGGATATGAAGCCGAGCAGCCCAAGGTTCATCAACGCCTTGCGCCCGCGTCGGTCGGACATGCGCGCCCAGCGCGGAGCACATACCATCCACAACAGCGCCGACCAGCTATAGGCCAGGCTCACCCAGAAATCGGCGACCCCCAGCCGCGTGCCGATCGCGGGCATTACCGATTGCATCGCGGTATTGCCCGCCGCGGTCACCAGCATGACCGTGAACAACAACGCCATGCGGTCGGCGGGCAGTTTCTGCGTGGCTTCGAGCGCCGGTTCGGGGGGCTGGTGCACGTTCATGGCCAGGCATAACCCCGTTCGATGCGGGCGACATGCAGCGTGTAATGCGCGTACCAGCGATCCCGCCCCGCCTCGCGCGCGGCGCGATGCTCGGGATTGTCGCGCCAGGCCTTGGCGCTCGCATCGTCCGCCCAGTAGCTCACGGTGATGCCGAATCCGCCCTGCACGCCGGCATGGTCCATGCCCAGATAGCCCGGCTGGCGCGCGGCAAGCGCGTCCATCGCATCAGCCATCATGCCATAGCCCTCGGCATCGCGGCCGCTATGCTGCGCAGCAAAGATCACGGCGATCGCGCCGTTGGCATGAATCCGGGAATCCGCTTTTCCGCTCATGCGCGCTGGTCTAGGCGCTCGGCGTCCGCTTGCAAAGTACTGCTATGCAACACTGACACACATGATTGCTTAACCCTCTGGAATCTGCAATTGTGGCACTTCGTTGACAGCCATTTCGAGGGGTTTTGCATGCATTCTACGGACCTGGTCCAGCTGCCGTTGCGGCAGCGGCTAAAAGCGCGCGCGGAGCGGGTTTTCGGGGCCTGGGGCGTGTTTGCCAGGGAATTCTTCAAGCACCCACGCATGGTGGGATCGATCGTTCCCTCGTCCGACCGCACCATCCGCAAGATGCTGGGCCCGGTCGACTGGCAGAGCGTGCAGCTGTTCGTCGAATACGGCCCCGGCGTCGGCACCTTCTGCCGCGCGGTGCTCGACCGTCTGCCGCGCAACGCGACCTATATCGCGATCGACACCAATCCCGATTTCATCCGCTATCTGCGCAAGACCATTCCCGACAGCCGCTTCATCGCGGTCCATGGATCGGCGGCCGATGTCGAGGCAATCATTGCCGCGCACGGTTTCGACCATGCCGATTACGTGCTGTCGGGCCTGCCGCTCTCGACCCTGCCCGACGGCGTGGCCGATGCGATCGCGCAAGGGACCTATCGCGCGCTGCGCCCCGGCGGCGCGTTCCTGGTCTATCAGTTTACCCGCTTCACCAACCAGCTGATCCGTCCCTATTTCGACCGTGTCGATCGCGGCTTCGAAAGCTGGAACGTGCCCCCCTGCTACCTGTTCTGGGGCTGGAAGGCCGGCGGCGAAGCCACGCAGACGCCGACCTATCATTGACTCTGCGGCCCGTAGCCGCTAGGGGCCGCCTTTCCCTCATATTCGCACAGAGTCTGGAGCCCGTTCATGGCGCGCGTTACCGTTGAAGATTGCATCGACAAGGTCACCAACCGGTTCGACCTGGTTCTGCTCGCCGCGCAGCGCGCGCGCGAGATCAGCGGCGGTGCCGAACTGACCATCGACCGCGACCGCGACAAGAACCCCGTCGTCGCGCTGCGAGAGATCGCCGACGAGACGATCCTGCCGGAAGACCTCAAGGAAAGCCTGACCCAGTCGATGCAGAAGGTCCAGGTCGACGACGATGACGATGCCGACGAAATCGGCTCGCTGAGCCTGTCCGCCGAGGCTCTCCGCCTGACGGCCTCGGCCCCGGCGCGCACCAGCAGCATGGGCGGCGATTTCGACGCCTGATTGCTGGAGTCAAGAGTTACGAAAAGCCGCGCGAGCCGGATGGTTCGCGCGGCTTTTTTGTTGGTCAAAAAACCGACCACTCCACATGCTTCCAGCCGTCACCCTGAACTTGTTTCTGGGTCCATTTGTCCCCACGCAGCTTCGGCGGCTGGGGCACGATGGATCCTGAAACGAGTTCAGGATGACGAGGGGTGGACTGCGCGCCCCGGCCCCGCGCCACCCAGCACCACGCCCGCTCAGCCTGAGCCTGTCGAAGGCCCCGCGCCCTCACCAGCGGAATTACGTAACCCCCTCGATAGCCTCGAAATCAAATCCCAATCACCCCTAATCAGCGCTTCCTTCTTCGCCCGCGACCAACCCTTGATCTGCCACTCCACCCCAAACGCATCCTCACGCGTGGGGAAATCCTCCGACCAGACCAATTCAACAGGACGCCTTTTCGCGGTATAGCCCCCGCAGACACCGCTGGCATGCTGGGACATCCGGTGTTCGAGGTCGTCAGTATGACCGGCATAATAGCTGCCGTCCCTGCACAGCAAAAGCTAAGCGTAAAAAGGCATAGCCCAGAATAGCGGTTTCGCGGGGCCTTCGACAGGCTCAGGCTGAGCGGGGGTGGGGCGGCTTTGGAACCGTGGAAGAAAAAGCCTGCCGTTCCGCAAACGACCCCATTGCGGCCATTTGCCATCAATGCGAACGTCAGAAAATGAGTAGTCGCGCGAAGTTCATTTCACTGCTTGTTGCTGCGCTGATCGCCGGGGCGTTTCTGGGCTGGTGGCTGCGGGAGCAGCGAGACATTTCCGCTTGCCTTGATGCAGGTGGCGGTTGGGAAACACCGGGCGGCTACTGTCTCGGTGCTAAGTTTGGTTCGCCAGAATACTAGCGGCAGCTTCCCACCCAATCTCAGACATTCGCGCAGGGCGGGGCTTCCTCCAAAGGCAGACATCGCCCTGATGCAGTGCTGTCAATGCATAGATTGATTGGCGGCACAACCCGGCGCGTTCACCCCCACCCAACCCTCCCCCATCGAGGGGGAGGGTCATCAGGGCAGCACCAAAATCACCGCGTCAGCTTCTTGTAGCTCATCCGCGTCGGGCGGTCGGCCTCGTCGCCGAGACGGCGGCGCTTGTCTTCCTCATAGCTCTCGAAATTGCCTTCGAACCATTCGACATGGCTGTTGCCTTCGAACGCCAGTATGTGCGTGCACAGGCGGTCGAGGAAGAAGCGGTCGTGGCTGATGACCACGGCGCAACCGGCAAAGCTCTCCAGCGCCTCTTCGAGCGCGCGCAGCGTTTCGACGTCGAGGTCATTGGTCGGCTCGTCGAGCAGCAGCACGTTGCCGCCCTCTTTCAGCATCTTGGCCATGTGCACGCGGTTGCGTTCACCGCCCGAGAGCTGGCCGACCTTCTTCTGCTGGTCCTGGCCCTTGAAGTTGAACGCACCGACATAGGCGCGGGTGGGCACGTCGTGCTTGCCGAGCTTGAAGAAATCGAGCCCGTCGGACACCTCTTCCCACACGTTCTTGTTGGGGTCCAGGTCATCGCGGCTCTGGTCGACATAGCCGAGCTTGACCGTATCGCCGATCGCGATGGTGCCGCTATCGGGCTGTTCCTTGCCGGTGATCAGCTTGAACAGCGTCGACTTGCCCGCGCCGTTCGGCCCGATCACACCGACGATGCCGCCCGGCGGCAGTGTGAACGACAGGTCCTCGAACAGCAGCTTGTCGCCATAGGCCTTGGTCAGGCCATGCGCCTCGATCACCTTGCCGCCCAGGCGCTCGGGGGTCTGGATGACGATCTGCGCCTTGCCGGGGGCGCGGTTTTCCTGCGCCTCGACCAGCTCGTCGAACGCCTTGATACGCGCCTTGGACTTGGTCTGGCGCGCCTTGGGGCTCTGCCGGATCCACGCCAGCTCGTCCTGGATCGCCTTCTGGCGGCCCTCGTCCTCGCGCGCTTCCTGCTCGAGACGCTTGGCCTTCTTGTCGAGATAGGTCGAGTAATTGCCTTCGTAGACAAAATACTTGCCGCGATCGAGCTCGAGGATCCAGTTCACCACATTGTCGAGGAAATAGCGATCGTGGGTGACGAGGATGACATTGCCCGGATAATCGACCAGATGCTTTTCCAGCCAGGCGACGCTTTCGGCGTCGAGATGGTTGGTCGGTTCGTCGAGCAGCAGGATGCTGGGCTTTTCGAGCAGCAGGCGGCATAGCGCGACGCGGCGGCGTTCACCGCCCGACAGGTTGGTGACATCGGCATCGCCCGGCGGACAACGCAAAGCCTCCATCGCGATTTCGAGCTGGTTGTCGAGCGTCCAGCCGTCGACCGCGTCGATCTTTTCCTGGAGCGTGCCCATTTCCTCCATCAGCGCGTCGAAATCGGCGTCTTCCGGCGGATCGGCCATCAGCGCGCTGATCTCGTCGAAACGCTCGACCAGATCGGCGACCGGGCGCACGCCGTCCATCACGTTCTGCTTGACGGTCTTGTTGGGGTCGAGCTCGGGCTCCTGCGCCAGATAGCCGACGGTGATCCCCTCGCCGGGCCAGGCTTCGCCGGTGAAATCCTTGTCGATCCCGGCCATCACCTTCATCAGAGTCGACTTGCCCGATCCGTTGGGGCCGACAATGCCGATCTTGGCATCGGGATAGAATTGCAGGTGGATGCCGTTGAGCACCGGCTTGTTCGCGCCGGGAAAGGTCTTGGTCAGACCCTTCATCACGAAGGAATATTGAGCAGCCATGCGGGAGTACGCCTCTATGCGGGTATGTTGGTTTGCCCCGCGCCTTAGCCGCGAGCGCGCTTTGCGGCAAGTCGCCATTGGCAAAGCCGGGACGTGGGATTAAGCCATGCGGCCATGACGAAACGCACCCTGCTGGCCCTGGCCGCCCTCGCCCTCCCCTTCCCCCTTCTTGCCCAGAATTCTCCGGCGCACGATCCGGCTGCGATCCAGCAAATGGCGCTGTCCGACGGCACCGCCTATTCGATCGTCGAAGACCTCACCACCGAGTTCGGCCCGCGCCTCGCCGGGACCGAGCGCGAGGCGGCGGCGCGCGCCTGGGCGGTCGAACGCCTGAAGGCCATGGGTTTCAGCAACGTGCGCATCGAGCCGTTCGACATGAAGACCTGGGTGCGCGGCATCGAGACGGCTGAGATCACCGGGCCGTTCACCGGCAAGATGCACATCAGCGCGCTCGGCAATTCGGCGAGCACCGGCGACAAGGGGCTGGAGGCGGAGGTCGTCTATTTCCGCACGCTCGCCGATCTGCAGGCGGCACCGGCGGGGAGCCTCAAGGGCAAGATCGCGTTCGTCAGCCACAAGATGACGCGGACGCAGAGCGGCGCGAGCTATGGCCAGTTCGGCGGCGTGCGGCGCGCCGGCCCCGGCCTGGCCGCGCAAAAGGGCGCAGCCGCGATCGTCATCCGCTCGGTCGGCACCGATTATCACCGCAACCCGCATACCGGCGGCACCAATTTCCCCGAAGGCGTGACGCCGATCCCTGCGGCCGCGCTGTCGATCCCCGATGCCGAGAATCTCGAACGGATGATCGCGCGCGCATCGAAATCCGGCCAGGCGGTCAAGATGAAGCTCGTCCTCACCCCGCGCCAGATCGGCACCACCCAATCGGGCAATGTCATCGCCGAGGTGCCGGGCAGCGATCCGCAAGCGGGCGTGATCCTGGTCGGCGGGCATCTCGATAGCTGGGATCTGGGCACCGGCGCGATCGATGACGGCGCGGGCGTCGCGATCACCGCGGCGGCGGCCAAGCTGATCATGGATGCAGGCCAGCCGAAACGCACCATCCGTGTCGTGTGGTTCGGCGCGGAAGAGGTCGGGCTGTTCGGCGGCATGGCCTATGCCAAGGCGCATGGCGCGGCGGACCATGTGCTCGCGATGGAATCGGATTTCGGCGCGGACCGCATCTGGCAGGTCGATTTCAAGCTGCCGCAAGGCACCGACGACCTGAAAATGCGCATCGCCAATGCGCTGGCACCGCTGGGCATCGGCCGCAGCAACGATGTCGCGGGCGGCGGTCCCGATGTCGGCCCGACCGTGGCGCTGGGCGTCAACGCCATCGACCTGCAACAGGACGGCACCGACTATTTCGACCTGCACCACACGCCGGACGACACGCTCGACAAGATCGATCCCAAGGCGTTGCAGCAGAATGTCGCCGCCTGGGCGACGGTGCTGAGCATCGTCGCGAACGATTCCACGGATTTGCTGCCGAAGGGCAAGGCGGGGGACTGAGCGCGGACCTCGATCCCAGCCCAACCGTCACCCTGAACTTGTTTCAGGGCCCATTCCTCCCCACGCGGCTTCGGCTTTTGGGGCAGGATGGATCCTGAAACAAGTTCAGCATGACGGGTGAAGGGAAACCCGGGGCGTTGACTCCACCCCCCCGTTACATCTCGCGACAACATTTCTTGAAAATGAGCGGCACATTCGCAACCCGTTCAGCCAAGGGCGCGTATTCCTGAACATGTCCAGAGCAGCCCCCCTCTGCTCAGGCCATGACAGGAGTAAGAACCATGAAAACCCTTTCGAAAGCCCTGATCGGGACCCTGATGCTGGCCACCACGCTGCCGGTCGCAACCGCCCCCGCCTTTGCCCAGTCGCGCGGCGAGGTGAACCGGTCCGAACGCGAGCTTCGCCGCGAGCAGCGCGAACTCCAGCGCGATCGCCGCGATCTGCAGGAAGCCCGCCGCTATGGCGACCGCCGCGATGTCCGCGAAGAGCAGCGTGATCTGCGCGACCAGCGTCGCGACGTGCGCGATGCCCGCCGCGAATATCGCGAGGACCTGCGCGACTATCGCGACTATCGCGCCAGCAATCGCCAGGCATTTCGCGGTCCCGCTTTCCGGTCGAACTTCCGCTATCAGCAGTTCCGCCCGGGCGTCCGCATCGCGCCGAATTATTACGGCCAGCGCTATGTCGTGAACAACTATCGCAACTATCGCCTGCCGAACCCCGGCGCGCGGCAGACCTGGGTGCGGCACTATAACGACATGCTGCTCGTCAACACGCGCACCGGCACGGTCGTCCGCGTGATCCCGAATTTCTACTGGTAACTGTCCTTTCGCCAGTAGGAAGCAAGTCCGCCCATTGTCCCTGGGGACGGTGGGCGGGCCCATTTCTGGGACAGCAACTGGGCGTCAGGGTTCGCCTGCGCCCCAGATCTGGTCCTGCCGGACCCAGCCCGCGCGCTTGTCGACGGCAAATTCGCACCAGCCACCCTCGCAATCGCCGAGTTCCCCGACCACGCCCGGCTCGGCGCGCCACAACAGCCTGGCATTGTCGCGCGGGGCAGACCGGATCGCGATGACCGGCCCGGTCACGATCGCGGTGCGCTTGCGGCTCAGCATGTTCGAATGCATCCAGCCGCTCCAGCCCGACGGATCGACAATCTGGCGCCAGGCGCCGTAGCGCTTCACGACCTTCACCGGCAGATGCTTGCGCCGGAACACCCATTCGATCTGATAGGTCGCCATCGGGCCAGCGCGCGCAAAGGCCTCGTCCTTCTGGACCGACGCCCAATAGGGAACCTCGACCTCTGCCTGCGCGATTGCAGCATCATGACCAGCCGCCAGCGATACGGCTGCCAGACCGGCCAGTATCAGTCCCGAAAACCATGGTGCACGCATCAAATATTCCCCCGTCGGCCAGACTATAGCATCGCACCCGACGATCCTTCACCCCGAATCGCTTAAGCCAAAAAACCCGTGCCAAGCAAGTGCCGCAGCTTGACCTTTGGGGCGGTTGAGGCATAGCACAGATATGCCATCCAGCCCCTCTTCCAGGCCATCTGCGCCGCCGCACGAACCGGGCAGCCGCCCGCGCGTGATCGTCACGCGAAAGCTCGCCCCCGCCGTCGAAGAGCGCATGGCCGAACTGTTCGATGTCAAGCTCAACGCCGACGATCATGCCTTTACCCGCGACGAACTGGCCGCTGCCATGGCGACCTGCGACGTGCTGGTGCCGACGGTCACCGATGCGCTCGACGCGGAACTGATTGCGGGCGCAGGCGAAAAGCTGAAACTGCTCGCCAATTTCGGTGCGGGCGTGGATCATATCGACCTGAAAGCCGCCCGCGCACGCGGCATCATCATCACCAACACGCCCGGCGTGTTCACCGACGATACCGCCGACATGACCATGGCGCTGATCCTCTCGGTCCCGCGCCGCCTCGCCGAGGGCGAGAAGCTGGTGCGTTCGGGCCAGTGGGAGGGCTGGAGTCCTTCGGGCATGCTCGGCCACCGCATCGGCGGCAAGCAGCTGGGCATTGTCGGCATGGGCCGGATCGGCCAGGCAGTCGCGCATCGTGCGCGCGGCTTCGGGCTCAATGTCGTCTATCACAACCGCCGCCGCCTGCCCGAAAGCCTCGAGCAGATGCTCGGCGCGAGTTTCGAGCCCGATCTCGACACGCTGATCGCCGGATCGGACATCATCACCCTGCACTGCCCGCGCAGCCCCGAGACGCGCGGCATCATCGACGCGCGCCGCATCGGCCTGATGAAGCCGAGCGCCTATCTGATCAACAGCGCGCGTGGCGAGCTGGTCGACGAGGCCGCGCTGATCGACGCGCTCGAGTCCGGCCGGATCGCGGGCGCCGGGCTCGATGTCTATCCGCGCGAGCCACAGGTCGACGAACGGCTGCTCGCGCTGAAGAATGTCGTGCTGCTGCCGCATGTCGGAAGCGCTACCTTCGAGGGCCGCGAGGTTGCCGGGCACAAGGTCATCGCCAATATTCGCTTCTGGTTTGATGGGCACAGGCCCCCCGACCAGGTCCTCGAAGGCTGGATGTAACGCCAGTCAGCTCCGACGGCCCGGCTCCATTCGCCGCAGAAATGCGCGCGCGTTAATCGATTATTTGCCAAACTGCGGCATGACGCGGCAGATATGCTGTCCCGATTGTGGACAGCAGGTATTTGGGAAAGTCGAGAGCATGATCGCAAGGCTGGCGCGCATTTTCACCCTTGCTACGGCAGCGCTCGCCGCGCCCGCATGGGCCGCCCCCGCGATGGTCGATCCCGCAACGCTCGATGTTTCCAATTCGGGCGATACCGCCTTCATGCTGATCTGCGGCGCGCTGCTGATGCTGTTCGCGGTGCCCGGCGTGCTGCTGATGCAGGCTGGGCGCGGCACCGCGCGCGCCGCGCAGGGCGTGTTCCTGCAGGGTACCGCGATCGCCGCGCTTGTCTCGCTGCTCTGGGTCGTGGTCGGCTATACCCTGGCCTTTGGCGATCCCAGCGGCGGCGTGATCGGCGGCGGCAATGCCTGGATGCTGATCGCGCTCGGCAATGTCCGCTTCGGCACCGCCGTGCCCGAAAGCGCGTTCGTGCTGTTCCAGATCGCGGGAGCGATGCTCGCCGCGCTGCTCGTCGCAGGTGCCTGGGCCGGACGTGGCCGCTTCGGCTGGGCGCTGGCATTCGGCGGGCTGTGGAGCCTGATCGTCTATGCCCCCGTCGCGCACTGGATCTGGGGTGGCGGCTGGCTCTACGGATTTGGCGTGCTTGATTATGCCGGCGGCATCGCGCTGCATTTCTGCGCAGGAATTTCCGCCTTGGTGGCCGCTCTGGTCATCGGACGGCGCACCGGCTGGCCGGGCGCTGCTGCAGCGACGCACAATCCCGTGATGGTACTCGCAGGCGGCGCGCTGTTGCTCGTCGGTAATTTCGCGTTGAACGGCGGCTGGACGCTGGCGGCGACCGACGATGCCAGCAGCGCGATCATCAACGCGCATGTCGCCGCGTGCACCAGCGCGCTGGTCTGGCTGCTGATCGAGAAGCTGCGCACCCGCACCGTCAGCGCGATGGGCGCGGTGAGCGGGCTGCTCGCAGGCCTCGCCGCGATCGCTCCGGCTTCGGGCCTGGTCTCGCCGGGTGCCGCGATCCTGATCGGCGTGATTGCCGCCCCCGCCTGCTATTTCGGCCTGCGCTTTGTCACCGAGACGCTGGCGATCGACGACAGCAACCACGCCTTCGCGCTGCACGGCATCGGCGGCCTGGTCGGCGCGCTGCTGGTCGCGATCTTCATCAGCGACGGTTTCGGCGGCGTCGGCTATGGCGAGGGCGGAAGCATGATCGGCCAGCTGGTCGCGCAGCTGATCGGCCTGGCGGGCGTGGCCATGTGGTCGATCCTCGCGACGCTGATCATCAGCTATGGCGTCGCGATGGCCATCCCGATGCGCATCTCGCCTGCGGAAGAGGCAGGCGAAGCGCTTGCCCCGCCCGCACCAGCCGCAGAAGCCGCTCCGCCCGCGGCAGAGCAGATCGCCGCACCGCAGGGCTGAGCCCCGGCGCGGCGCGGACGTTTATTCCTCGCCCATCCGAAGCGCGGCAATGAAGGCTTCCTGCGGGATGCTGACCGAGCCGTATTCGCGCATCCGCTTCTTGCCCTCTTTCTGCTTTTCCAGCAGCTTCTTCTTGCGGCTGATGTCGCCGCCATAGCATTTGGCGGTCACGTCCTTGCGCATCGCGGCGATGGTCTCGCGCGCGATCACCTTGCCGCCGATCGCCGCCTGGATCGGGATCTTGAACAGGTGGCGCGGGATCAGGTCCTTCAGCCGCTCGCACATGCCGCGTCCGCGCGTCTCGGCGCTACTGCGGTGGACGATCATGCTCAGCGCATCGACGGGCTCTGCATTGACCATGATCGACATCTTGACGAGGTCGCCCTCGCGATAGCCGATCTGGTGATAGTCGAAACTGGCATAGCCGCGTGAGATCGACTTGAGCCTATCGTAGAAATCGAACACCACCTCGTTGAGCGGCAGCTCGTAGGTCACCTGCGCACGCCCGCCGACATAGGTCAGGTTCTTCTGCAGCCCGCGCCGGTCCTGGCAGAGCTTGAGGATGCTGCCGAGATATTCGTCGGGGCAATAGATCACCGCCTCGATCCACGGCTCCTGGATCTCGTCGATCTTGGTGGGATCGGGCATGTCCGCCGGATTGTGCAGCTCGATCTCGCCATTCCCGTGGGTCAGCTTGATCTTGTACACCACCGACGGCGCGGTGGTGATGAGGTCGAGATCGTATTCGCGCGTGAGCCGCTCCTGGATGATCTCGAGGTGCAGCAGGCCGAGGAACCCGCAGCGGAAGCCGAAGCCGAGCGCCGCGCTCGATTCCATCTCGAAGCTGAACGAGGCATCGTTGAGGCGCAGCTTGCTGATGCTGTCACGCAGCTTGTCGAAGTCATTGGCATCGACCGGAAACAGCCCGCAGAACACCACCGGCTGCACTTCCTTGAAGCCGGGCAGCGGCGCGGGCGCGGGGTTCTTGACCGTGGTGATGGTATCGCCGACGCGGGTCTGGCTGATGTCCTTGATCTGCGCGGTGATGAAGCCGATCTCGCCCGCCGCCAGCTCGGGCAGGTTCTCGATCTTGGGCCGCATGCAGCCGACCCGGTCGACCAGATGCTCGGTGCCGCCGGCCATGAACTTGATCTGCTGGCCCTTCTTGATCACGCCGTTGACGACGCGCACCAGGATGACCACGCCGAGATACGGATCGTACCAGCTGTCGACCAGCATCGCCTCGAGCGGCGCATCGCGGTCGCCCTTGGGCGCGGGGATCTTCTGGACGATCTGCTCGAGAATCTCCTCGATGCCGATGCCCGACTTGGCGCTCGCCAGCACCGCTTCGGAGGCGTCGAGGCCGATAATGTCCTCGATCTCCTTCTTCACCTTTTCCGGCTCGGCGGCGGGCAGATCGATCTTGTTGATGACGGGCAGGATCTCGTGATCGTGCTCGATCGACTGATAGACGTTCGCCAGCGTCTGCGCTTCCACGCCCTGCGCCGCATCGACGACGAGCAGTGCGCCCTCGCACGCGGCGAGCGAGCGCGAGACTTCATAGGCGAAGTCGACATGGCCCGGCGTGTCCATCAGGTTCAGTTCGTAAAGCTGACCGTCCTTGGCCGTGTAGTTCAGCCGGACCGTCTGCGCCTTGATGGTGATCCCGCGCTCTTTCTCGATATCCATATTGTCGAGCACCTGCGCCGACATCTCGCGTTCGGAAAGCCCGCCGGTCCATTGGATCAGCCGGTCGGCAAGCGTCGATTTGCCGTGATCGATATGCGCGATGATGGAGAAATTGCGGATGTGCTTGAGGTCGGTCATGGCGCGCGATTAGCAGGGGTGCGCGCGACTGTCAGCAGGGAATAAGGGCCCCGCAAAATCGACATGGATCAAGAACCAAATCCGCTCTGGCGCGTAGGCGGCGCATGACCAAGACCTGGCTTATCGTGAACGAAGCGAGTGGCAGCTATGACGCCGCCGTGATCGCCGACATCGTCACCTGGTTCGCCGAGAGCGATCAGCCCGTGGACTGCATCGTCCGTTGCCCCGACGAGGACCTTCCAACCCCTGACAAGCTTGACCGCGAAGGTGTTGAAACACTGGCCATCTACGCGGGCGACGGGACCACCAACAGCGCGCTGAAGCAGGCGGCGGGATGGGATGGCGACGTGCTTATCCTGCCCGGCGGCACGATGAACCTGCTCGCCCGGGCGCTGCATGGCGATCAGCCCTGCCGATCGATCATCGCCGAGGCGGGGCGCAACCGGCGTACGAAGAAACTCAACACCGTCGAGATCGGCGAGAGCACCGCCTATGTCGGCGTCATCGCCGGGCCGACGACCAGTCTTGCCCATGTGCGCGAGAACGCACGCCATGCCCGGCTGTCCGAACTGGTTCTGGAAGCCATTCCCACCGCGATCACCGAAACGCTGGGCGGCCCGCAAGTCGGCATTGAAGGTCATGACGGGCGCTTCCCCGCGATCTTCGCTGCCCCGCGCGAAAACGCGATGGAACTGTGCGGGTTCACCGCATCGACCATCGGCGAGGTGCTCAGCCATGCCAGCGCCTGGCTGAACGGCGATTTCCGCGATGGCCCGCGTGTGAACCTGGGCGCTGCAGCCACCGCGACCCTGGTCAGCGAAGCGGAAGAGATCGGGCTGCTGATCGATGGCGAGGCGGCCGAAGCGAAGCCCGGCGACGTGCTGCGGCTGGCCGAGGCCCCGCACAATTTCATCGAAACCCGCGCGCCTGCTGCCCCATGACGCTATTGTTCCACGCCAGCGACCTGCATTTCGGTGCCGAGGACAGCGCCGCACTCGCCTGGTTCAAACAGGTCGTCGCCGACGAGCAGCCCGATATCGTCATCATCACCGGCGATCTGACGATGCGCGCACGCTCGGCCGAGTTCGCCGCCGCGCAGGCCTGGCTCGCCGATCTGGGTCGGCCCGTGCTGATCGAGCCGGGCAATCACGACCTGCCCTATTTCAACCCGGTCCGCCGGATCTGGCGGCCCTATGGCCGCGTGATGCGGCTGCAGGAGCAGTTGCACGAGGGCGTCACGCTCGACCACGTCCACCTGGTGTCGCTGCGCACCACCGCGAGGGTGCAATGGCGGTTTAACTGGTCCAAGGGCCGGGTCGGCAAGCGCGCGCTGCATCAGGCGCTCCAGGCGCTGGGTGATCCGGGCCATGACGCCAAGCTGCGCATCGTGCTGGCGCACCATCCGTTGATCGAGGCTGAAACGCAGAGCAGCGGACGCACCACCGGCGGTCGTGCCGCACTCGAGGCGATAGCGGCTGCAGGCGCGGATGCAGTGCTGTCCGGCCATGTGCATGACCCGTTCGACCTGAATGTCGACACGCAGGCAGGTCCGATCCGTCTGATCGGTGCTGGCACATTGTCCGAGCGGGTCCGCGCGACCCGGCCGTCATTCAACCGGCTGACGGTGGCGGATGGAAAGCTCGACGCCCAGGTCTGCGCGATGGACTGACCCTGCGGATTAACACCGCTTAATCTTACGGTTTCTTACAATTCGCGGGCTCGCTGCTACCCTATCCTCGGGACAAGGGGGGATTCGCGCGATGAGAAGGAAACCGTTCAATCCGTTCGAGGCGGCGATCTGGAAGCGGCTGGCGGAAACCATGCTGGTCGAACCCGCGCAGATGGCAATCTCACCGCAGCAGGTGGTCGACAATCTCCAGGGCATTTTCGGCAATATCGAGGGCAACACGCCGCGCGATACCGCGCTGTCGGTCATCGCGACCTGGGTCGTGCTAGGTGGCCCCTTCTGGCATTTCGCGCCGCGCAATTTCCGCATCTGGCGGATCGAGCGGCGGCTGAAGAACAGCCGCATCGACCTGTTCCAGGACATGGCGCGCATTCGGGGCATCGTCTATGCGGGCTACTACGGCCACTGGATCGATCAGGATGACGCGAACATCAGCGACGCGGCGGCGGAAGATGCCAACCGCGCCAACCCGGTGTTCAACGCGATCGGCTTCACCCTGCCCCGCCACCGCATCCGCGCGGGTACGCCCGATGACCCCGAAATCGCCGAATATACCGGCAACGACCTGCCCTATACCGTGTTCGTCGGCGAGGATGCGATCCCCGACAATGTCGAGGTCGTCGTTATCGGATCGGGCGCGGGCGGCGCGGTCGCGGCGTCGAACCTCGCCGATCAGGGCTATGAGGTGCTGGTGGTCGAGGCGGGCCCCTATCTGCCCAGCGCACGGATGACGCCCAACGAGGCGCATATGTCCTCTTCGCTGTTCAAGGACGGCGCGATCCAGACGACGCGCAACCGCGACATCATCGTCTTCCAGGGCCGCACGGTGGGCGGCTCCACGGTCGTCAACAATGGCATCTGCCTGCGCCTGGCGCGCGAGGGCGAGACGCACCCCGATGCGCATGACGTGCTCGCGCATTGGCGCAGCATCGGCGCGCCGGTCGACGAGGATGCGCTGGAAGCGGCCTATGCCCATGTCGAGACGCGGCTAGGCGTGCACGAGATCGACCGCAGGCTCGGGCGCAACAACGGCACGCGGCTGCTCGCCGGATGGGATGCCTATGCCGCAGGGTCGCACGATCCGCTGGACAACCGTGCGGTCACCGGCTGGTTCCGCAAGAACTGGGGTCAGAAGACCGAGCCCAATGCCTGCGTGTCGTGCGGCTATTGCAACACCGGCTGCCCCTATGGCCGCAAGAAGGCGATGCCCGAGAGCTTCCTGCGCCACGCGACGCTGCACGCCCCGCGCAAGGCGCGCATCCTGGCGCGTGCGGCGGTGTCGCATATCGGCTGGAACGGGTGCGACGATCAGGGACGAAAGATTGCGTCCTCGGTTCAGGTCATGCTGCCCGATGGGCGCGCGAAGACGATCCGCGTGAGCAAGGGCGTGGTCGTCGCGGCGGGCACGATCGCATCGAGCAACATCCTCTCGGCAAGCGGCATCGAGGGCACCGGCAAGGGCATCTCGCTCAACATCGCCTGCCCGGTCCCGGCGCTGATGCCCGATCCGGTCAACGCCTGGGACGAGGACCAGATGGCGACCTTTGTCGACCGCGCCGATTTCCTGATCGAGAGCCATTTCCAGCCGCCGATGAGCATGGCCTCGCTGGTCCCCGGCTGGTTCGACGAGCATTTCCGGCGGATGCTGAACTATAACCGGCTTGCCTCGGCGGGCGTGCTGTTCCCGGCGGATCGGCGCGGCACGATCAAGAAGGGCAAGCTCGGCTTCGAGCTCGAGCAGAGCGACCTCGCCGTGCTGCGCCGCGCGCTGGCGACGCTGACCAAGGTGCATTTCCGTGGCGGCGCGGAGGAGGTCTATCCCGCGCTGCTCCACGGCGAGACGCTGAGCAAGGGCATGAGCGATGCCGAGATCGACCGGTTCTTCGAGGAGCATATCGAGGAACCCGACGATGTCGTGCTCTCCTCGAGCCATCCGCATGGCGGCAACGCGATCCATGCCGATCCGCGCAAGGGCGTAGTCGATCTCGACCAGCGCGTGCATGGCGTGGCCAATGTGCTGGTCACCGATGCGAGCGTGATGCCGAGCTGCATCCGCGTCAACGCGCAGCTGACGACGATGGCGATGTCCGACCGGGTGACCCACGGGAAGCGCGTGTTCGGCTGACCGGCCCTGGCGCGTCAGAGCCCCTGGCGCTTCTTGGTCGCGAGGCTCGCGTTCGCCTCCCACGGCGCGTCGGGCCAGTGATGGCGCGGATAGCGGCCGCGCATGTCCTTGGCGACATCGCGCCAGCTGCCGCGCCAGAAGCCGGGCAGATCGCGCGTCGTCTGGATCGGGCGTCCCGCCGGTGAGGTAAGCGACAGGACCAGCGGGATGCGGTTCCGCCCGACGACCGGATGCTCGTCGAGACCATAGAGCGCCTGCACGCGTAGCTCGACCGTGGGGCCGGCACTCGCCGCATAATCGATCGCGTGGCGCGTGCCTGCGGGGCTCGCGAATTCGGCGGGCGCGGTCCGCTCGATCGCCTGCATCGCATCCCATCCTGCCAGCCCCTGCAGGGCGTTATGCAGATCGCCAGGGCTGATACCGCTCAGCGCCCGCTTGCCCGTCAGCAGCGGCGCGAGCCAGTCCTCCAGCGTCGCGAGCAGTTGCGCCTCGTCCAGCGCCTCGACCCCGGCGAACGCGGCGCGCTGGCGCAGCGCAAGAGCCTTGTCGCCCCAATCGAGCAGCGTGAGGCCATGATCGCGCACCGCCTGCAACAACGCCGCCAGCACCGCAGCGGCATCGGGTGCAGGATCGGGCGCGCTCGTCAGCCGGATCGTGCCCAGCCGCCGCTCGAGCCGCGCCTCGACCCGCCTGCTGTCGGCAACGAAATCGCAGCGGCTGATGCGTTCGATCCGTTCCGCGAGATGCGCCTCGACATCCGCCGGATCGAGCGCAAGGGCGCTCAGGATGCGCGCATCGGCGGCCTTGCCCTGTACCTCGCCGATCGCCAGCCACTGCGCGGTGATCAGCGGCGAGGCCGGATCGAGCCGGAAGCTGCGCCCGCCCGCACTCGCCCAGGCCTCGCCCGAACCATCGCGACGCTTCGCCACGCGATCGGGATAGGCAAAGGCGAGCAAGATGGCAGGCGGCAGATCGCGCGCTGCGACCGCGCTGACCTGTCGCTCGGCCAGCTTCGCCCAACGCTCGGCGAGCTTGCGCGACTTGGCCGCGCGCTCGCCCCGCTCGCTGCGCCAGCGGGTGAGCCGCGCATCGAGATCGTCGCCCTGCCCGCCCAGCCCGCGTTCCTGCAGCAGCAGCGCGATCTCCGCCGCCCGCATCGCGCACCCGGTTTGCGCCCCTTTCAGCAGCATCGCGGCCAGATGCGGCGGCAGCGGCAGCGCGGCGATCGACCGGCCCGGCGGCGTGATCGCCCCGCCCGTATCGACAGCGCCGAGCGCGATCAGCCGCTTGCGCGCCTCGGCCAGCAGCGGCGCAGGCGGCGGATCGAGCCAGTTGAGCCGCGCCGGATCGCTCTCGCCCCAGGCGGCGCATTGCAGCATCAGCGGGGCGAGATCGCTGTCGAGAATTTCGGGCGGATCGAAAGGCGGCAGGCCACCGGTCGCTGCCTCTTCCCACAGCCGATAGGCGACGCCCGGCCCCTGGCGCGCGGCGCGGCCCGCACGTTGCGTAGCGGCAGCCTGGCTCGCGCGTTCGGTCACCAACCGGGTGGTCGCCGCGAGCGCATCGTAGCGCGCCCGCCGCGCCAGCCCGCTATCGACGACGATCCGCACGCCATCGATAGTCAGGCTGGTCTCGGCGATGCTGGTGGCCAGGATGACCTTGCGCCGCCCATCGGGATCGCGGCGGATCGCGGCGCGCTGCTCCACCGGGGTCAGCGTGCCGTGCAGCGGCAGCACGGCGATCGCGCTGCCCAGAGTCTCCAGCCGCTCGGAGGTGCGCGTGATTTCCGCGACGCCGGGCAAGAAGGTGAGCACATCGCCTTGCGCCTCGTCGCGCAGCGCGGTGCGGATCGCCTGCGCCATCGCATCCTCGATCCGCTGCTCGCCGCGCCGCCCGAGATAGCGCAGGTCGAGCCGGTGCGAGCGGCCTTCGCTTTCGATCACCGGCGCGCCCTGCATCAGCGCAGCAAAGCGCGCGCCATCGAGCGTTGCCGACATGGCGAGCAGCCGCAGATCGGGCCGGAACGCACCCTGCGCCTCGAGTGCCAGTGCGAGCCCGAAATCGCTGTCCAGGCTGCGCTCATGCACCTCGTCGAACAACACGGCGGATACGCCCATCAGTTCGGGATCGGCCTGGATGCGGTTGACGAAAATCCCCTCGGTCAGCACCAGCACGCGCGTCGCGGCGCTCGTCTTGCTGTCCATGCGAGTCGAATAGCCGATGGTCTGGCCCACCGGTTCGCCCATGAGCTCTGCCATGCGCTCGGCAGCAGCGCGCGCGGCGAGGCGACGGGGCGAGAGCAGCAGAACCTGCCCTGTGCACCACGGCTGGTCGAGCAGTGCCAGGGCGACGGTGGTGGTCTTCCCCGCGCCCGGCGGTGCAACGAGCACGGCGTTGGGACCGCTGCCAAGCGCGAGCAGCAAATCTGGCAGCACGGAATATATGGGCAGTTCAGCCATAGCGCGCCGCCTTATATGTTTGTCCTGCGACCCTCAACCGGCTGGCCAGCCCAGGGGTCAGGCGTAAACCCCCAGCCCGAAACGCTGCCGGAGCGCCCAGCGACCGACCATGAGCACGGACACGACCGCCAACCCGGCGGCCAGCCCGATCCACACACCGACACCGTCCCAGCCCAGCCGGAACGCGAAGAACCACGCGGTGCCCATGCCGACCACCCAGTAACCGAACGCGGCAAACAGCATCGGCCAGCGCGTGTCCTGCAGCCCGCGCAGCACCCCTGCCCCGACCGCCTGAACGGCATCGACCAGCTGGAAGATCGCGGCGACCAGCAGGAAGCTCAGCGCCAGCGCAAGAGCGGGTGCGGCGCTGGCATCACCGGGATCGATGAATAGCCCCACCAGCGCGCCCGGAATCAGTGCCATGATCGCCGACATGCCGCATGCCGCCAGCACACCGAGCCCCAGCGCCGCCCAGCCCGCGCGCGCCGCAGCCTGGGCGTCGCGCGCACCATGGTGCAGGCCTACACGCACCGTCGCGGCCTGCGACAGGCTGAACGGAACCATGAAGGCGAAAGAGGCGATCTGGATCGCCACGGCATGCGCGGCGAGCGAATCGCGGCTGATCAGCCCCATGAGGAAGGCAGCCGAGCTGAAGATCGCGACCTCGAAGGCAAAGGTCACCGCGATCGGCAAGCCCAGCTTGAACATCGCGCGATAGCGCCCCCAATCGGCCACCCAGAAGCGTCCGAACAACCGGTAACGGCGAAAGGCGCGCACGCGTGTCACGACCAGAGCCATCACCGCAAACAGGGTGCAATTGGCGATCAGATTGGCGATTGCCGCGCCCTTCAGCCCGAGTTCGGGAAAGCCGAGATTGCCGAAGACCAGCGCCCAGCACGCGACCAGATTCATCGCCACGCCGCACAGGGTCACGAACACGCCCCAGATCGGCCGCTCGAGCGCCGAGACATACATGCGCAGCACGAATTGCAGCAGCCAGGGGAGCAGGCCCCACATGGCAATGCGCATGAATTGCCCGGCGTCACGCGCAAGGTCCGGCTGCTGCCCCATCAGCAGGAACAGCGCTTCGGCATTCCACAGCAGCGCCCAGATCGGCAGGCAGACCGTCAGCGCGACCCACATGCCCTGGCGCACCGTGCGGCGGATATCGCGCACCGAATGCTTGCGCCGTCCGCGCTCGGCCGCGATCATCGGCGAAGCGGCGGTCATCAGCCCCATGCCGAAGGTGCCGCAGGCGAAATACAGGTTCACCGCCAGCGCCGCCGCCGCCAGCGCCTGCACGTCATAACGCCCAAGGATGATGACCTCGGTCGTATGGATCGCCATCTGCGCCAGATTGCCAAGCACCAGCGGCCCCGCGAGCAGCAGCAGCGCGCGGATTTCGGTGGAGAGGCCATCCGTTCGCGGCTTGGCTGATGGCATATAAGATGGATCGACGGTCGGCACCGCGATAGCTTTCCCGTCCTGTCCGGAATTCAAATTCTGGCCGATTAACGCTGGCTCTGGCGCTGCCAGTAATAGCCGCCAACCAGCGCGGCAATGGTAATCACATTGCCGACGATAGCGATGGCGAGAAACAGGTCCTGCATCATGGTACGAATTTCTCACATTTTCTGAGCACTTGCAACTGTCGCGCAGCCAGTGCCCGGCCCTCTGCCTCGGTGAGATAGGGCGTCGGCCTCTCGTCTGCCAGAAATACATAGGCCTGCTGGCAGACCATCGCCTGTCTGCTGGCAGCATTCCCCTCGCCCGATCCGAGATAGCCGAAAATCGCCGCTCCGATCACGCCCAGCAAGGTTGTCACCGCCCCGAACAAAGCGATCGGGTTCCACGAATTTCCAGAATGCGAACTGCGCTCGAGACCCCGTTTCAGCTGATCAAGTTGCGCGCGCAGCTCGTGGTTCTGCACCTCAAGTTCTTCCAGCCGTCGTCCCTGCGGGTCTCGGGCCGGGGTGTCGTTCACGACCTAATATCCGCGCGCGATCGCGAATTCGACGGTTTCGATCAGCGCCGCCTTGGCCTTGCTGTTCGGGAAGCCGGCGATCGCATCGATGGCGCGCTGGCCGAAATGGCGGGCGCGGTCGAGCGTCAGGTCGATCGCATTGTGCTGGCGCAGCAGCTGGGTCGCATGCGCCAGATCCTCGTCCGAGGTACGATGGCCGATGATGGCGGCTTCCCAGAACTTGCGCTCTTCCGGCGAACCGTGCGCATAGGCGAGGATGACAGGCAGCGTCACCTTGCCGTCGCGAAAGTCGTCGCCCACGCCCTTGCCCATCGTCGCCGCGTCCGAGACATAGTCGATCGCGTCATCGACCAGCTGGAAGGCGATGCCCAAGTTGCGGCCATAGGCATCGAGCGCCAGTTCGACCTGCTCGTCACGCTCTGCGACCACCGCCGCGATGCGACAGGCGGCGGCGAACAGCGCGGCGGTCTTGGCCCCGATGATCGCAAGATAGCGCTCTTCGCTGGTCTCGATCTGGCGCTGCGCGGTCAACTGATCGACCTCGCCCTCGGCGATGATCGCCGATGCGCCCGACAGGATCTTGAGGACCTTGAGCGAGCCGTCCTCGACCATCAATTCGAACGAGCGGCTGAACAGGAAATCGCCGACCAGCACGGTGGCGGGATTGCCGAACACCAGGTTGGCGGTCTTCTTGCCGCGGCGCAGGTCCGATCCATCGACGACATCGTCGTGCAGCAGCGTTGCAGTGTGAATGAACTCGACCGCTGCCGCCAGCTTGTGATGGCGGGTGCCGGGATAATCGAGCAACTGCGCGCAGGCGAGCGTCAGCATCGGCCGCATCCGCTTGCCACCGCCGGCAATCAGATGCCCGGCAAGCTCGGGAATCAGGGGAATTTGCGATTGCATCCGGTCCAGGATGACGCTGTTTACCGAATTGAGATCCTGCGCCACGAGCGCCATGATCGGATCGAGGCTGGGAGCGGTGGTGGACACGCCCGCGGGGCGGCCAATCGGATGAACAGTCGCGGTCATGGGTTGCGATGTGGCAATCCGCATGGCTTAAGGCAAGCGCAAAGCGCAACCGCTACCAAGGCATCGCGCGATTCTCGCGAGGGTATCAACATTATGGCGCAAGACCCGGTACTGGCCGCATTCAGGCAGAGCATCGACAATATCGACGCGGCACTGATCTTCATGCTGGCCGAGCGCTTCAAGATCACCAAGGCTGTCGGAGAATACAAGGCGAAGACCGATCTGCCCCCTGCCGATCCGCGCCGCGAGGAAGAGCAGATCGCGCGGATGAAGCGGCTTGCGGTCGATGCCGATCTGGACCCTGATTTTTCGGAAAAGTTTCTGCGTTTCGTGATCGACGAGGTCATCCGCCACCACGAAAAGCTGCGCGATCAGGCCTGACGGTTCAGCGAATCGCCTCGCGGTCCTTGGGCGTCATCAGCACGCAGCCCCAGCCTTCGCGATATTCCGCGCTTTCTGCGGCCATCAGCGGCACCGTGGCATCGATCCGCTTGGCGTCCGCTGCTTCGCTCAGGCTCACAACCTCCATGCCCGGCTCCAGATCCTTCTCGCAATCGCCGAGCTCCCGCCCGCCGATATAGCGGCACGAACAGACGACGCGCGCCGAATAGGCAGCGCCCGTCTGGCTATACGCTTTGAGGGCGGGCCAGTACCAGGCCAGCGCCGCGAGCGCGATCGCCAGCAGCGCCAGCGCCACCCATTTCAGCCTGCGATGCCTGCCCGGCATCGCGCCCATTTTCCCAGTTGCCATCGGTCCCCGCCTGATTGATGGAGGCGGGCATGAAGCACCGCATCCTCCTCGCCCTTGCCGCAACCGGCCTTCTCGGCGCAACCGCTTTCGGACTTTATGGCATCGAAGGCCGGGCTGCGGACAGCGGCGAGACGATGATTGCCGACGTGCCCGGCGTGCCCACCGCTGCGCTGAATGCCGAGATCGACAAGCTGTTCAGCGAGGACGAATTTGCCGAGACCCGCGCGCTCGTCATCATGCGCGGCGGCGAGATCGTGGCGGAACGCTATGCGCCGGGTTACGATCGCGGCACCCGCTTCATCAGCTGGTCGATGGCCAAGAGCGTCACCGCGGTGCTGGTCGGGCTGATGGTCGCGGACGGACGGCTGGCGCTCGATGCCCCTGCCCCGGTGCCCGACTGGCAGCGCCCCGGCGACCCGCGCGGCGCGATCACGCTCAGGCACCTGCTCCACATGTCCTCGGGCCTGCAGCATACCGAAGCGGGCGACCCGCCCTATGAATCGGACGAGGTGCGGATGCTGTTCCTCGACGGCCGCGACAACATGGTCCGCTATGCCGAGGGCCAGCCGCTCGAGGCGGAGCCAGGATCGAAATTCGAATATTCGACGAACACCAGCGTCATCCTGTCCGACATCATCACCCGCCAGCTGACCGACAGCAAGGACCCCGACGTGCGCCGCCGCGCGATGCTGGAATATATGCGCGGGCGACTGATCGAACCGCTGGGGATGACCTCGATGGTGCCCGAATTCGACGCCTCGGGCACGCTGATCGGCGGATCGATCATCCAGGCCAATGCGCGCGACTGGGCCAAGTTCGGCGAGTTCCTGCGCAACAAGGGCTCGATTGCGGGCAACCAGTTCCTCACCCGCGGCTGGGTCGATTTCATGCTCACCAGCTCACCGAACGACCCGGCTTATGGCGGGCATATCTGGCTTAACAAGCCGCGTGCGGCCGGCCTTAAAAAGGTTCTCTATCCCGATCTGCTGCCGGGCGACGTGTTTGCGGCGCAGGGGCATCTCGGCCAGTTCGTCATCGTCAGCCCGAGCCAGAAGCTCACGCTGGTCCGGCTCGGCAAGACCCAGGACGATGTGCTCGATCCGGTCAAGGAGCAGCTCGGGCGCATTCTGGCGCTTTTCCCAAGGGACTAGGCCGGGACCGAAGCTTCTGTCAGTCTAGTCCACGCCGATTCTCAGGGGGACTGCCAATGACCTTGCTTCGAATTTCCGCTGCCTTGCCGCTGCTGTTCGCCGCGCCTGCACTGGCACAGGACGGCGCGGGCTATGCAGCCGCGCAAACGGCCGAGGCCGCGCCGTTCGTGCCGGCGGATTTCCCGGTTCCGACGCTGATCGAAGGGCCGGGCTTCAAGCTCGTCCCGCTGGGCCCAGATCTCGTGAAAATCGATTTTGACGCGTACATGTCGTCGATCGAGCATCTGCAGAAGACCTTCACCCGATCGACTGCCTGGCCGCATCCCGGGATCAGCGATGCCGATGCGATGAAGGACATGCTCACCGAACAGGGCCGGTTCCAGCGCCGTGAATCCTTCGCCTATGCGGTGCTCACGCCCGACGGCAAGCGCGAGCGCGGCTGCGTCTATGTTTATCCCAGCCCCGTTCCCGGCTATGACGCAATGGTCACTTTATGGGTGACCAAGGCCGAATATGACGCCGGGTTCGATGCGAAGCTTTATGCCTGGGTGCAGCAATGGATCGCAAAGGACTGGCCGCTGCGCAGCATCGCCTATCCGGGGCGAGCGATCGAATGGGGGACGTGGGACGCGCTGGAGGCGGCGAGCAAGGCGAAAGAAGGATGAAGCCCTCTCCCCTCCCGCAAGCGGGAGGGGAGACATACAAGCTTACCGCAGCCGGAACGTGCCCGTCACCACGGTGAAACACTTGCCCGCCAGCACCGCGCGGTCGCCGTCGAGTGTGCAGTGGAGAAGACCGCCCCGCTGGCTCGCCTGAAAGGCGGTGAAGCTGCTGCGCCCAAGCCGCGCCGCCCAGAACGGGGTGAGCACCGCATGCGACGATCCGGTCACGCTGTCCTCGTCGATGCCGACGCCGGGCACGAACACGCGGCTCAGCACATCGGTATCCTTGCCGGGCGCGGTGCAGATGAACTGATGGTTGCCCAGCGCGGCCAGCGCCTTGAAATCGGGCTCGAGCGCAAGAACGTCGTCGGCGTGATCGAACAGCAGCACATTGTAGCGCCCGACATGCACATGACATTCGCTCGGCAATCCGCCGAGCAGCGCGGTCCAGTCGGGCAAGACCGCCGGTTCGGGCGGCAGCGCGGGCAGCGACAGCGAGAGCCTATCGCCATCGCGGCTGACGCTGAGCACCCCTGCCTTGCGCGTCAGAAAGCGCACGGTATCGCCCGAAAAGCCCTGTTCGAAGACATAATGGCCCGAGGCGAGCGTCGCATGGCCGCACATCGCGACCTCGGCCACAGGGGTGAACCAACGGAGTTCGTAATCCGCCTCGGCGCTGTCGATCGGAACGATGAACGCGGTCTCGGCGAAATTGTTTTCCTCGCCGATCGACTGCAGCACAGCATCGTCTGGCCAGGCGGCCAGCGGCATGACCGCCGCCTGGTTGCCGGTGAAAGGACGGTCGGCAAAGGCGTCGATATGGCAATAGGGAACGGTGTCGGGCAGATCAGTCATGGCAAACATCCTTACGGGTAGAGCAGGCCTTCGTCCCAGCCGCTCTCGGTGCGGGTGAACACGCGGCGGTGGTGCAGCCGGTGGTCGCGATCCTCCCAGAACTCGATCCGCTGCGGCGTCACCCGGAAGCCAGACCAATGCGGCGGCCGAGGCACGGGCTTGTCGGCGAACAGCTTCTCCACTTCGGCAAAGCGCTGCTCGAAGATGCTCCGCTCGGGCAGCGGCCGCGACTGGTCCGACGCCCAGGCCCCCAGCTGCGAATCGCGCGAGCGGGTGGCGAAATAGGCATCGGCGGTGGCGTCGTCGACCGGCGTCACCGGCCCCTCGATGCGGATCTGGCGGCGCAGCGACTTCCAGTGGAACAGCAGGGCGGCATGCGGATTGGCAAGCAGTTCGCCGCCCTTGCGGCCTTCGTAATTGGTGTAGAAGATGAACCCATCCGGCCCATGGCCTTTCAGCAGCACCATGCGCACCGAAGGCCGCCCCTCGGCACCGGCGGTGGCGAGCGCCATCGCATTGCTGTCGTTGATCTCGGTCTCGCGCGCCTTGATGTACCAGTCATCAAACAGCGCAAAGGGGTCGTCGGCCATGTCCATCCTGTCTTGTCGGTCACGGGCTCGCTTGACTGCCTTAGCCATATAAGACAGTGGTGAGTCCGTCGGCGCGGTTTATGGCGCATGGGCCGCGCGTTGAACAGGATTTTGCTGAAGGGAGCGCGCGCCGATGTGGGAGCAGATTTTCGGGATCGCCAATCTTGTCGCCATGGTCGCCTGGGCGGTGCTGATCCTCGCTCCGCGCCGCGATATCGTCATGCACTCGCTGTTCTTCGGCCCTATATTCCTGCTCGCGCTGGGCTATGCGACCGGCCTCACCCTCGTGCTCACCGGCATCGTGCCGACCGATGGCGGTGCGGATTTCTCGACGATCGAGGGCGTGCGCAGCATCTTTGCCAGCGATGCCGGAGTTACCATAGGCTGGGTGCATTACCTCACCTTCGACCTGTTCGTCGGCCTGTGGATCGCGCGCAACGCCGATGCGCATGGGCTCAGCACGCTGAAAGGGCGGCTGATCCAGGCGCCGATCCTGTTCTTCACCTTTGCCGCCGGACCGTTCGGCCTCGCGCTTTACATCGTGCTGCGGATGATTTTATGGCGCGGCCCCTCCGACCGCCGCATCCCGGCTTGAAAAATGCCCTGCCCCTACCCCAGATATTGTTGTAAATCGGCAACAATGGATAACCTGACCAACAATGGCGACCACATTCATGGCTGATCCCTATGCAATTCTCGGCGTGTCCAAGGGCGCGAGCGAGAAGGACATCAAGAGCGCGTACCGCAAGCTCGCCAAGGAGCTGCACCCGGATTACAACAAGGACAATCCGGCCGCAGCCGCGCGCTTTTCCGAAGTCACGCGCGCCTATGACCTGCTCTCCGACAAGGACAAGCGCGCCCGCTTCGACCGGGGCGAGATCGATATCGACGGCAACCCGGCCGCGCCTTTCGGCTTTGGCGGCGGGGGCTTTCGCCAGCAGAGCCGGTCGAGCGACAATGCGGGCTTTTCCGGCTTCGGCAATGACGGCATCGATTTTGCCGATATCTTCGACGGCCTGTTCGGCGGCTTCGGCGGCGGAGCGCGCGGCAGCAGCTCGGGTCCCTATGGCGGCGCGCGCCAGAATGCGCCCAAGGGTGCCAATGTCGCCTACAAGATGGCGGTCGACTTCACCGACGCCGCAACCTTGAAGCCGCAGCGGATCACGCTGGCCGATGGCAAGACGATCGACCTCAAGCTGCCCAATGGCGTCGAGACCGGCACCAACATGCGCCTTTCGGGCAAGGGCCAGCCCGGCCCCGGGGGCCCCGGCGACGGCATCGTGACGATCGAGGTGCGCCCGCACCGCTTCTTCCGCCGCGATGGCGACAATGTGCGGCTCGACCTGCCGATCACGCTGAAAGAGGCGGTCGCAGGCGGCGAGGTGCGCGTGCCCACCGTCGATGGCGCCGTGATGATGAAGATCAAGCCGGGCAGCCAGTCGGGCCAGCAGATGCGCCTCAAGGGCAAGGGCTTTCACGGCAAGAACGGCGTGCGCGGAGACCAGATCATCGAACTGCAGATCCGCCTGCCCGAAGGCGGCGATGCTGCGCTAACCCAGTTCGTCGAAGGCTGGAGCGCGAATTACGATCCGCGTGCGGGGCTGACCGGCTGAGTCCGGCACGACTTGATGGCGCTGACCGATCTTCTGCGGCCGGACAAGCGGCAACAATTTCTGGCCACGTCGCGCGCGATCGTCGCTGAAGTTGCGGGCAACGTGATGACCCATGGGGGGGTCGTGGCGGGCAATTTCGCCTATCTCGCGCTGCTGAGCATCTTTCCTTTTTTCATTGTCGCAGCAGCGCTGGGCGGTGTGTTCGGCCGCAGCGAATATGGCGCGGAAGCGGTGCAGGGCTTTTTGGCCGCGGTGCCGCCGAGCGTCGCCTCGGTCCTCGCCGCGCCGATGGAAGCGGCGATGTATGCGCGCACCGGCGCGCTGCTCTGGCTCGCCGTTTTAGTCGGGCTCTGGACCACCGCGAGCCTGATCGAGTCGATCCGCGCCGTCATCCGCCGCGCCTATGGGACGGAGAGCAACAAGCCCTTCTGGAAGCTGCGACTGGGGTCGATGGCGCTGATCATCCTTGCGGTGATCGCGACCATGCTGGCACTGAGCGTCCAGGTGGTGCTCGCGGGCGCGGCAGAAGTCATCGCCAACAGCCTGTATTTCCCCGGAGAACCGCTCGCGCTGGTGGTGCTGAGCCAGCTGTTCACCTTCGCCGTGCTGCTGCTGATGCTGTACCTGGTCTATGGCATGCTCACCCCGCTGCGGTATCGCGAGGCAGGCCATCCGATCTGGCCCGGCCCGATGTTCATCGCGGTCTGGTGGATGCTGTGCCTGGCGATTCTGCCTCGGTTTCTCGGCACCTTTGCCGATTACGACCTGACCTATGGCAGCCTGGCCGGGGTGATGGTCAGCCTCATTTTCTTCTTTCTCATCGGCCTTGCTATGGTAATCGGGGCCGAGTTGAACGCCGCCATCGCGCGGGCGCGCGGCGGCCTGCCGCAGAAAACGGACAAGAACTGAAGGATCACGACATGGACGGACTGATGAAGGGCAAACGCGGCCTCATCATGGGGCTTGCCAACAACAAGTCGCTCGCCTGGGGCATTGCGCAGAAGCTGGCCGAGCACGGCGCCGAGCTGGCGTTCAGCTATCAGGGCGAGGCTTTGGGCAAGCGCGTTATTCCGCTTGCAGCAGAGCTCGGCAGCGACTTCACCTTCGATTGCGACGTGTCGGACATGGATGCGCTCGACCGGGCTTTCGAGACCCTTGCGGCGCGCTGGCCGACGATCGATTTCGTCGTTCATGCCATCGGCTTTTCGGACAAGAACGAACTGCGCGGCCTCTATGTCGACACCAGCCTCGACAACTTCCTGATGACCATGAACATCTCGGCCTATTCGCTTGTCGCCGTTGCGAAAAGGGCGCGTGCGATGATGCCCAATGGCGGCTCGATCGTGACTTTGAGCTATTACGGCGCGGAAAAGGTGATCCCGCATTACAACGTCATGGGCGTCGCCAAGGCGGCGCTGGAGACCAGCGTCAAATATCTCGCCAATGACCTCGGCCGTGAGAATATCCGCGTCAACGCGATCTCGGCGGGCCCGATCAAGACGCTGGCGGCCAGCGGCATCGGCGACTTCCGCTATATCCTGAAATGGAACGAATATAACGCACCGCTGCGCCGCAACGTGACCATCGACGATGTCGGCGGAGCAGGCCTGTACCTATGCTCGGACCTGTCCTCGGGCGTGACCGGCGAGACGCATCATGTCGATTCGGGCTATCATGTCGTGGGCATGAAGCAGGAAGACGCACCGGACATCGCGCTGGATTGATCGGGCCATGGCCGATCGTGCTCTCTGCAAGAAGCTGGGCTGCAAGCCTGGATCGGTTCTCAAAGTCATCGATTGCCCCGCTGCGGTCGCCTCGCGGCTTCCCGACAGCGCGGCGGCGGACGAGCCCACGATCATCCTGGCCTTTGTCCGCGACAGGGCGGCGCTGGCTGCGGCTGCGCCCGGTGCGCTCGCCGCTTATCGGCGCGGCGCGGCCATGTGGTTCGCCTATCCCAAGAAATCGGGATCGATCCGATCCGATCCGATATCACCAGAGACGATGGCTGGGAGAGTCTCGCCGCGCAGGACCTGCTGCCCGTCACCCAGGTGGCGATCGACAATGACTGGTCGGCGCTGCGGTTCCGCTATCGTGACGAGATCGCCAGGCTGACGCGCGCCAGCGACTATCCCGGCAAGGCACCGAGCAACGCCTGACCGTCCGCCGCGCACTGGACAGCGCGCCCGCAATGCCGCAAAGCGCGCGCAATTCCTTTCTGCCTGACGGGACAGCCGCATGAGCTTCAACACCTTTGGCCGCGTTTTCCGCTTCACCACCTGGGGCGAAAGCCATGGACCGGCTCTAGGCGCCGTGGTCGACGGATGCCCGCCGGGACTGGCTCTGAGCGAAAGCGACATCCAGCCCTTTCTCGATGCGCGCCGCCCCGGCACCTCGCGCTTCACGACGCAGCGGCAGGAGCCCGATGCGGTGCGCATCCTCTCGGGCGTGTTCGAGGGGCGCACCACCGGCACGCCGATCAGCCTGATGATCGAGAATGTCGACCAGCGATCCAAGGATTATGGCGATGTCGCCAAGGCCTATCGCCCCGGCCATGCCGATTATGCCTATGATGCCAAATACGGTTTCCGCGACTATCGCGGCGGCGGCCGGTCGAGCGCGCGAGAGACGGCAGCGCGGGTGGCCGCAGGAGCCGTCGCGCGGCTGGTCATCCCCGAGGTGACGCTCACCGCTTATGTCTGCGAACTGGGCGGCGATGCGATCGATCCGGCCCGCTTCGATGCGGCGGAGATCACGCGCAATCCGTTCTTCTGCCCCGACCCAGAGGCGGCCAAGCGCTGGGAGGCCAACGTCGATGCCGCGCGCAAATCGGGCAGTTCGCTGGGCGCGATCGTAGAGTGCGTCGCGACCGGCGTACCCGCCGGCTGGGGCGCGCCGCTTTACGCCAAGCTCGACAGCGAACTCGCAGCCGCAGCCATGTCGATCAACGCGGTTAAGGGTGTCGAGATCGGCGACGGCTTCGCCGCCGCGCGCCTCAGCGGCGAAACCAATGCCGACCCCATGCGCCCCGGTGCGGATGGTAGTCCCGAATTCCTCGCCAACCATGCCGGCGGCGTCGCGGGCGGCATCTCGACCGGCCAGCCTGTGGTGGTGCGCGTCGCATTCAAGCCGACCAGCTCGATCCTCACCCCCGTCGAGACGATCACCCGTGAGGGGGAGGCAAGCGAGATCGTGACCAAGGGTCGGCACGACCCGTGCGTCGGCATTCGCGGCACCCCGGTGGTCGAAGCGATGGTGGCGCTGGTGCTGGCCGACCAGAAGCTGCTCCACCGCGCGCAATGCGGCTGAACGCGCTTTTTCCTTATTGCTGAACCACCTGTGCCGTAGCGGCAGTTGACGTGTCCGTCACATTTTGTCGCAGGGTGATTGCCTCGCGTCGGCAAATGGCTAGCATGGCTTTCATAAGCGACCGCTGACCCGCGAGGGCAAGAGTGCGGCGCGACAGGAGAGTGCATGACCGTCACCCGCAACCCGGCAGCCGATGCCGGTGTGCCGCCGACCATGGCCGCAGACACGCCGCCTGCCCCTTCGTCGCTCCAGGGGGCCTCCAGTCCGCGCGTGATGCTGTGGACGTTGATGATCATCTATATCTTCAACTTTCTCGACCGGCAGATCGTCTCGATCCTGGCCGAGCCGATCAAGCGCGATTTTCAGCTTTCCGATACCCAGCTCGGGCTGATGACCGGCCTGGCCTTTGCGCTGTTCTACACGCTGCTGGGCATCCCGATCGCGCGCTATGCCGATCGCAGCACCACCAACCGTGTCTCGCTGATCGCCTGGTCGGTGGCGATCTGGTCGGCGATGACCATGGCGTGCGGCGCGGCGCGGACCTTTCCGCAGCTGCTGCTCGCGCGTGTCGGCGTGGGCGTCGGCGAAGCGGGCTGCACCCCGGCGGCGCATTCGCTGATCACCGACAGCGTGCCTGCCGACAAGCGCTCTTCGGCCATCGCCTTTTATGGCCTGGGCATCCCGATCGGATCGCTGCTCGGCATGGTCATCGGTGGCGGCCTCGCTGATGCCTATGGCTGGCGCACTGCCTTTTATGTGGTCGGCATGCCCGGCGTGCTGCTCGCGCTGCTGGTGCCGTTCCTGATGAAGGAGCCGCGCCGCGCCGGAATGCTCAAGGGGGCGGCAATGCCCGCCGCCAAGGTTCAGGTGCCAGTGCGCGAGGCGCTGAAGGAATTGGTGACCTCGCGCTGCTTCGTCTTCCTGTGCATCGCCGGCGGGCTGATCGCCTTCCTGTCCTATGGCAAGGGCGTATGGGTTGCGGTGCTGTTCATCCGCAATTTCGGCCTGACCCCGGGCGAGACGGGGCTGTATCTCGGCGTGACTCTGGGCATTTCGAGCATGATCGGCACATGGGGAGGCGGCAAGCTGGCCGATCATTTCGGCAAGCGTGACCGCAAGCATCTGCTCACCGGTCCGGCGCTTGCCATTGCGCTCGCAGCCCCCATCCTGTTCCTCGCCTATTCGGCGACCGACTGGAAGGTCGCACTGGCGCTGCTGGTGCTGCCGACCGCGATGAACATCATGTATTATGGGCCCGTCTATGCCTGTGTGCAGGGCCTGGTGCGACCGGAGGTGCGCGCGGTCGCGGCGTCGGTGATGCTGTTTTCGCAAAACCTGATCGGCCTGGGATTGGGCCCGCTGTTCTTCGGCATGATGTCCGATGCCTTCCAGCCCTATGCCGGGGAGGACAGCGTTCGCTGGGTGCTTTACGGCGCAGCCTGGCTGGGCCTCATCCCCGCCTTCCTGTTCTGGCGCGCGAGTTTGCGGCTGACAGCGGAACTCAAGAGCGGCTAGAGCATAGTCCCACTTCAAGCGACACGGGGGGCTGACAGCCTTGGACGACATCAGGCTGTTTATCGAAACCTGGCAGGCGCCGATCGGCCTGGCCATTCTGGGCCTGATGTTCGTCGGGTTCATCCTGGAACGCTTTCCCGCAGCGGTGGTCGCGATTCTGGGGGCCTGCGCCTTCCTGTTTCTCGGCATTATCGATTCCAAGCAGCTCTTTTCCGTCTTCTCGAACAGTGCGCCGATCACCATCGGGGCGATGTTCATCCTGTCGGGCGCGCTGCTGCGGACTGGCACCATCGATGCGATCGCCGGCGCGATCATCAATCGCGCGGCGCGGCATCCCCGGCTGGCGGTCGCCGAGATGTTCCTGGGCGTCTATGTCGCCTCTGCCTTCATGAACAACACGCCGGTGGTGGTGGTGATGATCCCGATCATCCTGCGCCTCGCCCAGGCGACGGGCTATTCGGCCAAGAAGCTGCTGATCCCGCTCAGCTTCATCTGTATCCTCGGCGGCACCACCACGCTGATCGGCACGTCGACCAACCTGATCGTCGATTCGGTCGCCAGGGCCAACGGCCAGCCGGCCTTCGGGATTTTCGAGATTACGCCTTATGGTCTGATCGCAGGCGTTGCCGGCATGATCATGCTGGCCGCATTCAGCAGCTGGCTGCTGCCCAAGGACGAGGCCGCGCCAGCAGGCAGTACCGGCAGCGACGAGGTGTTCGTTACCGAGCTCACAATCCGCAACGCCTCGACGTTGCGCGGCAAGACTCTGGGCGAGACGCCGATCGCAAAGCGCGCCAAGATTCAGGTGACCGCGATCAAGCGCGACGGGCGCTATATCCGCCACAATCTGACGAGCGAGATCCTGCAGCCTGACGATGTGGTCGTGATCCGCACCGACCTTCCCGAGCTGATGTCGCTGCGCAAGAGTCAGGACTTCAAGGTCGGCATCGTGCGCAAGGGCGATGTCGGTCCGATGGGCGAGGTGGTGGTCGAGGCGATGGTCGCGCCCAGCCATCCCAGCATAGGCAACCGGCTGTATGACATTCCGTTTCTGTCGCTGCTGAATGTCCGCATCCTGGGCCTCACGCGCTATCGCAACCTGCCGCGATCGGACCTGCCCAATGCCAAGATCCACGCCGCCGACAAGCTGGTGGTCACCGGCTCGAAGGCCGACATCGCGCGAATGTACGAAAACCCCAACCTGTTCGGCATCACCAATACCAGCGCGCGCGCCTTCCGTCGCGACAAGGCCCCGCTCGCCATCGGCGCGCTGGCAGCCGTCGTGATCCTGTCGGCACTCAACGTGCTGGCGATCGAGGTCGCAGCGATTCTTGCGGTCGGATTCATCCTTATCGCGCGCTGCATCGATGCCGAAGAAGCCTGGAGCTCGATCGACGGCAATGTCCTGGTGCTGATCTTCGGCATGCTGGCGGTCGGCCTGGCGTTGGAAGAGGCGGGCAGCGTCAAGATGGTGGTGAACGCCCTCGCGCCCTTCCTCGTCGAGGCGCCGGTCTGGGCGGTGGTCTTTGCGGTCTATGTCGTCTCGGTCCTGCTGACCGAGATCATCACCAACAATGCAGTGGCCATCCTGGTGACGCCGATCGTCATCAAGCTGGGTACCGATCTCGCCATCGACCCGCGCCCGCTGGTCATCGCGGTCATGTTCGCCGCGTCCGCGAGCTTTGCGACGCCCATCGGCTATCAGACCAACACCCTGGTCTATGCGGCGGGCAATTACCGCTTCACCGACTTCTTCAAGGCCGGCATTCCGCTCACCATCGGCGTCGGCCTGGCAACCTGTTTCGCGATCATTGCGTTGAACTGATGAAACCCGCCGCAATGCCCCTGTACGGTGGCATTTCGTCCTAGGCGGGCAACCGCATCCGGGGAACGCATCTTGGCCTTTTGGTTCCGCATTCCGCTTTGGCAGCGCGTGGTCGCCGCGCTCGCGCTCGGGATCGTCACGGGCCTGGTCTGGGGCGAAGGCGCGGCATCGATCAAATGGATCGGCGATCTGTTTATCCGCGCGATCAAGATGCTGGTCGTGCCGCTGATCTTCTTTTCGCTCGTCGCGGGGGTCGCCTCGATCGGCGATCTTCGCAAGCTCGGCGCGGTCGGCGGACGGGCGATGCTGCTGTTCCTGATCACCGGCCAGCTGGCTGCCGTTCTGGGGCTGACCATGGGGACGCTCGTCCAGCCGGGACGCGGTGTCGATGCTAGCCTGGCGGGGTCCGTGGAGGCCCCTCCACCGACCTCTGCCAGCGCAACCCAGACCATCCTGAAAATGGTGCCCGAAAATGTGGTCGAAGCGATGGCGACCACCGATGTCCTCGCGCTCATCGTGTTCTCGCTGCTTCTGGGGATCGGCATCCTGATGGCCAAGGAAGATGGGGTCCCGGTGGCACGCATCTTCGATTCGGGGGCGATCGTGATGCAGAAGGTCACGATGATCGTAATGGAGCTGACCCCGTTCGGTGTGTTCGCGCTGATGGCCTGGGTCGCCGGGACGTTCGGGTTTGAGGGGCTGGTCCCGCTCGCAAAGCTTGTGGCGCTGAATTACATCGGCTGCGCGATCATCATCCTGGTCTTCTATCCAGTGATGATCCGCCTCATCGCAAACCTGCCCGTGATCGACTTTTTTCGCGGTATGGTCGATGCGATCGCGGTCAGTTATTCCACCGCCTCATCCAACGCCACCTTGCCGGTGACGCTGCGCTGCACGCAGCGCAACCTCGGCGTATCCGCCAGCGTGTCGAGCTTTGTCGTTTCGCTGGGCGCGACGATCAACATGAACGGCACGGCCATGTATCTGTGTCTTGCCACCCTGTTCGGCGCACAGATCTTCGGCGTGGATCTGAGCTGGGGCGACTATGCAATGGTTGCTTTTACCTCCACCCTGGGCGCGGTAGGCGCAGCAGGCATTCCCGGGGCCGGCCTGATCATGATGGCCCTGGTCTTCGGCTCGGTCGGCGTCCCGCTGGAAACGATCGCGCTGGTGGCGGGGGTCGATCGCATCATGGACATGATCCGCACCACGACCAACATCACCGGCGACGCTGCGGTCGCAGTCACCGTGGCGTCCATGACCGGCGAACTGGACCGCGCCGAGATGATCTCGGCCGATGATGTTTGATCAGCCCTTCTTGGGCTGCTTGATCAGCTTGACGGGCGTGAACTGACCGAGGCCGCAACTGGCTCCGCGCTGGAGGCCGCCGCCGACATTCTGCAAGACGGTGATGATATCGACATTGCACAATTGGGTCAGCGAGGTCGAGTAGGTGAAGGACCGATCAAAACCCAGGTTGCCGCATTGCTGCGGCAGTTCGTTGCGATAGACCTTGCCGCCCGCCATCATGAAATCGATCGTCTGGTTGTCTCGCACCTGGCTGCCACGAATCTGCGCAATATTGATGCAGCTTACCGGCTCTCCGATCACTTCGGCCGGCGGCACGCGCGAAGGCTTGGCGGGTGCGTCATCGGCAAGGGCGAGCGACTGGAACGCGAACAGCGCAGCGCCGGTGGCAATGAGACCGGCAGCGATCAAGCGGCGGGGAGCGGGCATGGCGAATCCTTTCCGTGGCAGCACGGACCGGAGCATGCGCCGCTCAGCCTTGCATCGCGATGAACGGCGCAGCCGTCAGCCTGCAATCATCTCCGCCAGCACCGCCAAGCAGTCATGCGCCAGCAGCTTGGAGCGTTCGGGGCTCCAGGCCTGATCGGGGCATGGCAAATCGTCATTGTCCTTGAACGGCATTTCCAGCGTCATCGACACGCAGCCATGCGAAGGACCGAACCGCTCGGCCAGCTGGTTGGTCGACATAGACAGGTTCGCCCTGCCCGCGCCCGCCTTGGGATAGCCCTTGGCGGTCTGGAAATCGGGCGTGCGCTCGGCCAGCAGATCACGATAACGATTGTATCGCGCCCCCTGTTCGTCGGTCCAGGACGGGATGCCCTCGAACCCGGCGATGAACACGTGCGGGATGGCCTCGTCGCCATGCACGTCCATCGCCCAGTGCACGCCGGTCGCATCCATCGCGCCCAGCACGCAAAGCACTTCGGGGCTGCGCTCTGGCGACGGCTCGTGCCATTCGCGGTTAAGGTTCACGCCAGCCGCATTGGTGCGCAGATGCCCGCGCAGCGAGCCATCCGGGTTCATGTTGGGGACGACATGCAATGTGCACTTCTGGCGCAGCAGCCGCGCATGCGGATCGGCGGGATCAGTCAGCTTTTCCAGCGCACCTTCCATCCACCATTCAGCCATGGATTCGCCCGGATGCTGGCGCGCATAGAGCCAGACCTGGACCGGCCCCTCGCCCATGTCGAGGCAATCGATCGGCTGGCCGTCGAGGCTGAGGCCGAGCTCACGGTGCTGCACGCCCGGGCGGCTTGCCATTTCGGCGACCAGATCATGGTGCCGCTCCATCGAATAGGGCGCGAAATACGCGAACCAGGCGACGCCGGTGCCCATCTGATGACGGATCGTCAGCGCGCCCGCTGCTGCATCATAGCTGGTCTCGGCCCGGCCCCAATAGTCGCGGTCCTCGCTGACACAGGCGCGGTAGCCGGGCCAGCCATCGGGATAGGCCGATTCTCTGAGCCCCGTGATGACGAGCTCCAGATCGGTCCCCGGCTGCGCCGCGACGCGAAAGTGAAACCATTGAAAGAAGTCCGAATCCTTGTCCTTGCGGATGGCAAGTTCGGCGCGCCAGCTGCCATCGGGCAGCTGGGTCAGACCATGGTTGACGATGTTTCCGGAATCGAAAGCGGCGGTGATGCTGGGGATGAGTGCCTGAGTCATGGCACGCTGATAGTCGCTCCGGACTCACCGGGAAAGCCGGTAAACAATCCCTGTGCGAGTTTAGACGCATTCAGCTGCGTCTCAGCCATCGGCGAGCCTTCGCGCGCTTCGACACTGGCGCGGCCTTCCCACAGGATCGCGCCGTCGCCCGCGCGGATATTGGCGAACATCTCGGTCACCACCTCGCCCTTCGGACGCCCACCCAGGTTGATGCCTATTCCGACCCCGACACCCGAGCCGAAGCCGCCGGTGCCGCCGCCCACGCCCACCGTGACCGGACCGCGGTCATCGCCGACGGGGGAGAGCACCGAACGTTCGATCCGCACGGTTGCAGTCTGGATGTCGGCACCATCGCGCGCGCCGACCGGCAGCACTTGATAGCCGATCCGTTCGAGCTCGCGCTCCACGGCGGTGGCATAGCTGCGATATTCGAGCGCGTTGCTGTCCATGCCCTCACCAGCGACCACACGAATCGGGCCGCGTCCAAGTTCGCTGGCGCGATCGGGCGAAACGAAGCGGACAGCCTCTACCGGCCCGGCTGGCGACACGCAGCCGCTCAACCCTGCGGCCATGGCGAAGGCAACGCACAGCACCGCCATGTTAGATCTGCGAAGAAAAGCCATGATATTTGCGCCCTTTCCCGGTCTCGGCCTTGCGGGCCTGCCCGTTCGATGCCTAACCCGTTTCGCCATGAATGGCCAATGAAGCGGCCAAAAAATTGCCTGTCGCCGCCGCGCCGATGCTTGACTTTGTGCGCCCCTCCACGTATCCGCGCCGCTTTCCGGCATGGATGTTCCGGCCCGGCTATTGCGCATCTGCGCTTGGCCACGGACGCCATGACCCCAATCCGATTTCAATCAAGGGCCCACGTCATGAAGATTCGCAATTCGCTGAAGTCGCTCAAGGATCGTCATCGCGACAACCGCGTGATCCGTCGTCGCGGCCGCACCTATGTGATCAACAAGACCAACCGTCGCTTCAAGGCCCGCCAGGGCTGATCGGCCCGACGCGCCGTCAACTGGCGCGCCGGACAAGGTTTGGAATGGAGTAAGGGCTCCGGCATGGTCCGGGGCCTTTTGCTTGCGTGCCTGAGGGGGGCGATATGCAGCCGGTTGATGCCATTATCTTCGATGTCGGCAATGTCCTCTACCAATGGGATATTCGCACACTCTACGCCAAGCTGATCGACGATCCGGCTGAGCTCGACCATTTTCTTGCCAATGTGCTGACCATCGATTGGCATTCGCAGCACGACGCGGGCCGATTGCTCGACGAGATGGTTGCCGAGCTTGTTGCCGAGCACCCCGAGCATGCCGAGCTGATCGGCCATTATGTCCCGCGCTGGCTGGAAACGATCCCGGGGCCGGTGCCGGGCATGCTGGACCTCGCAGAAAAACTCGCGCTGCTCGGCTATCCGATTTTCGGCATCACCAATTTCGGCGTCGAGTTCTGGGACATGTTCCGCCCCACCGCGCCGGTCTTCGACCTGTTCCGCGACATTGTCGTGTCGGGGGCGGAGAAGCTGGTAAAGCCCGACCCCGCGATCTACCGCCTCGCCATCGACCGCTTCGACATCGATCCATCGCGCGCGCTGTTCATCGACGACCGCGCGGACAATATCGAAAGCGCCGTTTCGTGCGGGCTGCAGGGTCATGTCTTCCGCGACCATGCCACGCTCGAGGCAGAACTGATTGCGCGCGGCGTGCTGGAGAATGCCGCTACTTGAACCCGACGATCTGTGGTATTTGATTATTCATGGAGATGTCGATCCGCGAAGCCAAGGCCCGTTTCTCTGAGGCTATTGACGCCGTGATGCGCGGTGAGAAAGTCGTCATTACCGACGATGGCAAGCCGGTGGCCGAAATGAATCCACCAAAAACGGTGAAGGGCGGTATCGATTGGGCAGCCGGCGAAGCCTATCGCAAAGCCCATGGCCTGGACAAATTTGAAGGCCAAGATCTTTGGCCCCCGGAGTTTGACGACCCCGCATTCAGCCGCAAAGTGCTGGGTCTTGAGGATTGAGATTACTACTCGACACCCATTTCGTGATCTGGCTGGCAACCAATCAAGCTGCCATCAGGCCAAGTGAGTGGCGCGCTTTGAATGACTCCTCAAACCACGTCGTGGCGTCGACGATCTCAATCTGGGAAGTCCGTGTGAAATGGAACGCTCTCCATGCGTCAGGTGGTCGCAAGGGTGCTCTCGATCCACTTCTGGCCACAAGCTACCTTGGATCGATTGGCATGGAAATTATCGCATTGGACACCGACACGGCCGCCGCCCCGCTCATCATCTCCATCGCGCACAAGGACCCGTTTGATGAGCTGCTGCTGGTCCAGGCGCAGCAAAGCGGCGCGCGGCTGCTGACGCGTGACCGCACCCTGCTTAGCCATCCGCTAGCCTATCAGCCCTTGTAGCCTTTCAGCTCCTCGCCGGTCAGCGTGACGATGTGCAGCACGTTGGTCGATCCCGGTGTTCCGAACGGCACCCCCGCCAGCGCGATGATGCGGCCGCCGGCCTCGCCGAAGTGATGGCGCAGCGCCATGCGCTTGCCCTTGCCGATCATCTCCTCGAAACTGCCAATATCGCGCGTCACCACCGGATAGGCACCCCAGAGCAGGCCGACGCGCCGCGCGGTCTCGCGCGAGGGGGTGAGCACCATCACCGGCACCGCCGGTCGCTCGCGCGAGACCCGCCGCGCGGTCGATCCCGACAGGGTGAAGCATACGATCGCGCTCACCCTCACGGTATTGGCAATCTCGCTGCACGCCGCCGACAGCGCGTCCGCCGTGGTCGCATCGGGCAAGGTCTCGATGAAATGCACGCGCGCGGCATAGCCGGGGTCGCTCTCCACCTGTGTCGCGATCCGGTCCATCATGCCGACGGCGAGTTCGGGCCATTCGCCCGCCGCGGTTTCCGCCGAAAGCATCACAGCATCGGCGCCGTCATAGACCGCATTGGCGACGTCGGACACCTCGGCACGGGTCGGCGACGGGCTGGTGATCATCGATTCGAGCATCTGCGTCGCGACGACCACCGGCTTGCCCGAGCGGCGTGCGGTCTCTACGATGCGCTTCTGCATCACGGGCACCTCTTCGGGCGCCATTTCGACGCCCAGATCGCCGCGCGCGACCATCACCGCGTCGGACAGCTCGATGATGGCATCAAGCGAGGCCAGCGCGGCGGGCTTCTCGATCTTGGCGATCAGCGCCGCGCGTCCGCCGATCAGGCTGCGCGCCTCGGCGACGTCATCGGGCCGCTGGACGAAGCTCAAGGCGATCCAGTCCGCGCCCATGTCGAGCGCGAAGGCGAGATCCCGCCGGTCCTTCTCGGTCAGCGCGGCCATCGGCACCAGACTGTCGGGCACGTTCAGTCCCTTGCGATCGGAAATGAACCCACCGACCTCGACCGAGCATAGTATCTCGGCATCGCCGGGGCGCAGTACGCGCAGCACCATCTTGCCATCGTCGATCAGCAGCCGCTGGCCCTTGTCGAGCGCGGCGAAAATCTCCTTGTGCGGCAGATAGGCGCGCTGGTCGTTGCCGGGTTCGGGGTTCGAATCGAGCGTGAAATGCTGGCCGTGCTTCAGGAACGCCTTGCCGCCCTCGAACGTGCCGACGCGCAGCTTGGGGCCCTGAAGATCGCACAATATCGTGATCGGCCGCTGCAGCCGGGTTTCGATCTGGCGGATGGCGTTGATGGTTGCGGCGTGCGTCGCATGCTCGCCATGGCTCATGTTGACGCGAAAGGCATCGGCTCCGGCGCGGAACAGCTTTTCGATCATCTCGGGGCTGTTGCTGGCAGGGCCTAGCGTCGCCAGAATCTTGACCTTGCGGCTGCGCTTGGCGATAGTCTTGCTCATAATCTTCCCTTGAACTGGTCGAAGCCGCGAACGTTTGCACGTCTTCACGGCGCACTCGGCTCCTGCTTAGGGCAGAGCGCCGCCAATCGCAAAACCGAACTGGAAAAAATGCCATGACCGATGCCGTCCCCGCCCCGCCCGCCGAAGTCGATATCCCCGATGACGTTGCTGCCGTAGCGTTCCGGCGACTTGTCGCGCATCTGCGTCATCGCCACGATGCCGAGAATATCGACCTGATGGGGCTTGCCGGTTTCTGCCGCAACTGCCTTGCCGACTGGGTGATGGAAGCCGGCGGCGCGCCCGACCGCGATGCCGCGCGTAAGCTGATCTACGGCATGGACTTTGCCACCTGGAAATCGCGCTATCAGGGCGAGGCGACCGACGAGCAACTCGCCCGGATGAAGGAAAGCGTGGCGAAGAACGCTCACCCCCATTAAGGGGGCGCTCCGATTGATTCCGCGCCGGGATTCGCCCGGTGCTCCCAACCCTTGTTGAAAGACCCTTGCGATGAGCGAAACCATCTCCGCCGACGACCAGCTGCGCCTTTTCATCGAACGCATCGAGCGCCTTGAGGAAGAGCGCAAGGGCGTCGCAGACGACATCCGCGATACCTATAACGAGGCCAAGTCGCAGGGCTATGACGCCAAGATCATGCGTCAGATCGTCCGCCTGCGGAAGATGGAGCCGCACGATCGCCAGGAAATGGAAGCCATCCTGGACACCTACAAGGCGGCCCTCGGCCTCGGCTGATCGCGCGATGGCGGCGTTCGACATCCGCGACGGTCACCCCGACGACGGAGCTGCGCTCGCCGCCATCTACGCCCCCCATGTCGAAAACAGCTGGGTGAGCTTCGAGACCGAAGCGCCCGATTCCAACGAAATGGCGCGGCGGATCACCGATTACGGCCAGTCGCATGCCTGGCTGGTGGCCGAACGGGGCGGCGACATTCTGGGCTATGCCTATGCCAGCCCGCATCGCTCCCGCGCCGCCTATGCGACATCCGCCGATATCGCTATCTATATTGCCGATCATGCAAGGGGCCAAGGCGTGGGCCGCGCGCTCTACACCGCGCTGTTCGACCGGCTGCGCGCGCAATCGATCCACGCCGTGTTTGCCGGGATCGCCCTGCCCAACCCCGCCAGCATCGCGCTGCACGAAGCCATGGGCATGGTGCCGGTCGGCATCTATCGCGAGGTCGGGTGGAAGCTGGGCGGCTGGCGCGATGTCGGCTGGTGGCAGCGGTTGCTTTGATCGCCCCCGCTGGTGTAAGGGCGCGCACCAGATACAGTTTCCAACCGATGAGACAGGCAGAACCCCGCCATGGCAGGCCATAGTAAATTCAAGAACATCATGCATCGCAAGGGCGCGCAGGACAAGAAGCGCTCGGCCATGTTTTCCAAGCTCAGCCGCGAAATCACCGTCGCGGCCAAGATGGGCCTGCCCGATCCCGACATGAACCCGCGCCTGCGCCTCGCGGTCAACGCCGCCAAGGCCCAGTCGATGCCCAAGGACAATATCCAGCGCGCGATCGACAAGGCGTCTGCTGCGGGTGGCGAGGATTACGAGGAAATCCGCTATGAGGGCTATGGCCCGGGCGGCATCGCGCTGATCGTCGAGGCGCTGACCGACAACCGCAACCGCACCGCGACCAACGTCCGCACCGCGTTCAGCAAGAATGGCGGCAACCTGGGCGCATCGGGCGCGGTGAGCCACGGCTTCGACCGCATGGGCCTGATCACCTATCCAGCGAGCGCTGGCGACGAGGAAAAGGTGCTCGAAGCCGCGATGGAAGCCGGTGCAGAGGACATCGAATCGACCGAGGACGGCCACGACATCTGGACCAGCATGGAAGACCTGCACGCGGTCGCGGGAGCGCTCGAAAAAACCCTGGGCGAAGCCGAGAGCGTCAAGCTCGCCTGGCGCCCGCAGGTCAAAGTCGATGTCGCCGAAGCTGATGCCCAGTCGCTGTTCAAGCTGATCGACGCGCTCGACGATGACGACGACGTTCAGACCGTCTGGGGCAATTACGAAGTGTCGGACGCAGTGATGGAGAAGCTGGGTTGATGGATGGCAAAGCGCCCTCCCCTGAAGGGGAGGGGCTTTAAATCATGACCATCATCCTCGGCATCGACCCTGGCCTTGGCACCACTGGTTGGGGCGTCATCCGCTATCAGGGCAATCGCCTCAGCCATATCGCCAACGGACAGATCAGGACCAACGCCAAGGCCCCCCTGCCCTCGCGGCTGCTCGAACTCGACACTGCGATAGCCGTGATCGTCACCGATTACAGACCCGATGCGGCGGCGATCGAGGAAATCTACGTCAACAAGAACCCGCAGACGACGCTCAAGCTGGTCCAGGCGCGCGGTGGACTGCTGCTCAGCCTGGCGCGTGCCGGGCTCAGCGTCGGCGAATATGCGCCGCGCCTCATCAAGAAAGCCATTGTCGGCACTGGCGCGGCGGAAAAGGTCCAGATCAACGCGATGGTCCAGCGGCTGTTGCCCGGAGTACAGATTGCTGGCCCCGATGCGGCAGACGCACTCGCCGTCGCGATCACCCATGCGCATCTGGCGGCGTTCGACAAACTGCGCTAACCCAATCCTCTCCCTTGATGGGAGAGGATAACGAAGCTTGCCGCGCATGCGGCTAGCGCAGCTTGGAGAGGGTGGAGCGCCCCTCACCCAGCTCCGACTAGGACGCAAGCGCCCAAGTCTGCGCAACCCTCTCCCGCAGAGGGGAGAGGGAATGAAGCAGAATGATCGCCAAGCTTACAGGACTATTGGACAGCACCGCACATGACCATGCGGTGATCGACGTCGGCGGCGTCGGCTATCTGGTGTTTGCCTCCTCGCGCACGCTCTCCAACCTCGGCGCGCGGGGCGACAAGGTGGTCCTGCACACCGAGATGCAGGTGAGCGAGACCGACATGCGGCTGATCGGCTTTGCCTCGGCCAGCGAGCGCGATGGTTTCCGGTTGCTCACCAGCGTGCAGGGCGTGGGATCGAAGGTCGCGCTCGCCATCCTTTCCGCGCTGACGCCCGAGGAACTCGCGCGCGCCGTCGCGCAGAGCGACAAGGCGATGATCGCGCGCGCGCAAGGTGTGGGCCCCAAGCTGGCGATCCGCATCTGCAACGAGCTGAAGGACAAGATGGGCGTGATCGCGCTCGGCCCCGGCGGCGCGAGCGCGCCCGTGCCGGTCGGCAGCCACGCGGCAGATGCGGTCTCCGCGCTGCAGAACCTCGGCTTCAAGCCCGCCGAAGCCGCCCGCGCAGTGGCCGAAGCAGAGGGAGAACTGGGCGATGGCGCGAGCCTGGATGCACTGGTGCGACTGGCGCTGAAGAAGGCGGCGCGGTAACGCGGCGTTGCTGGACTTGACCCCACGTTCCGCTATAATTTCATCCATGACCGAATTGACCATCTCGGTACCGCCCGCGCTCAAGCAGTGGATCGACGAGCGTGTCGCGCAGGGGCTCTATGCCGATGCGAATGATTTCTTGCGCGCACTGCTGCGACGGGACCAGGAGCAGGCGGCGGAGGACGAAGCCTGGCTGAAAGCGATGATCGACGAGGGGTTGGCCTCGAAGGTTCTTGACGAGGAGCCGGAGGAGGTGGTTGATACGATCATCGCTGAAGACCCTGATCTTGCGTGACGAAATTACGCATCGCCGCCGCTGCTCGGGATGATCTGAGAGACATTCGCGTCTACAGCAAATCCGTCTTCGGTGCTGCAAAAGCGCGCGAATACCTGCTGGGCCTGCGGACCTGCTTCACCCGGTTGCGAGACAGGCCGATGACGGGCGTAGCCGAAAAGCGACTGGGTTCCAGTATGCGCAGTTTCAGCTACAAGACGCACCGAATCTATTTCCAGAGCGTGGATGGCGAGGTGCTGATCGTTCGCATTCTGCACCATGCTCGCAATGTGCCGAGCACAATGACGCCGGATCCATGACCACAGACCGCCTCCTCTCCCCCGACCGCATCCCTGAAGATCAGGACGCAGCGCTGCGTCCCAAGACGCTGGCCGAATTCATCGGCCAGGCGGCGGCGCGCGATAACCTGCGCGTGTTCATCGAGGCGGCGCGGGGGCGGTCCGAGGCGCTCGATCATGTGCTGCTGTTCGGCCCGCCGGGGCTCGGCAAGACCACGCTGGCGCAGATCATCGCGCGCGAAATGGGCGTCGGCTTTCGCGCGACATCCGGTCCGGTGATCGCCAAGTCGGGCGATCTGGCGGCGCTGCTGACCAACCTCGAAGAAGGCGATGTGCTGTTCATCGACGAGATCCACCGGCTCAATCCGGTGGTCGAGGAGGTGCTCTATCCGGCGATGGAGGACCGCGCGCTTGACCTCATCATCGGCGAAGGCCCAAGCGCGCGTAGTGTGCGCATTGATCTGCCCGCCTTCACCCTGATTGGCGCGACCACGCGTCAGGGCCTGCTGACCACTCCATTGCGCGATCGCTTCGGTATCCCGGTGCGCCTCAATTTCTATACCGTGGAAGAGCTGGAACTGGTCGTCAGCCGCGCCGCGCGCCTGCTGGGCCTGTCGATCGCCAGGGATGGCGCGACCGAGATCGCCAGGCGCGCGCGCGGCACCCCACGTGTCGCTGGACGCCTGCTGCGCCGGGTGCGCGATTTTGCCAATGTCGCAGGGCACGCCACGGTCAACGCCGCCGCCGCCGATGCCGCACTCACCCGGCTGGAGGTCGACAGCCTGGGCCTGGATGCGATGGACCGGCGTTACCTGATGATGATCGCGGATATCTATCGCGGCGGCCCTGTCGGCGTCGAGACGCTGGCGGCGGGGCTGTCCGAACCGCGCGACACGATCGAGGACGTGATCGAACCCTATCTGATCCAGCTCGGCCTGATCGCACGTACCGCGCGCGGACGTTGCCTCAATGCGCGCGGCTGGAAGCATCTGGGGCTCAATCCACCCGAGGGATCGCAGGAAGGCCTGTTCGACCTCTGAGTCTTACTCGGCGGGAACCGTCACGCCGCTGCCGACGCGCCGCGCGGTGCGATTGCGGCGGAACCAGAAGCTCCACACCGCAAGCGAGCCCAGCAGGCTGAGCGCCAGCCCGACCAGCGTCATGACAAGCTTGTATGCCATTCCGCCCACCTTGGCGGCGTGCAGCGGATAGAAGGTGTTGAAAGCCTGTGCCGCACCGGGGAGCTTCAACGCATCGCGCGCCTCGATCAGACGCCCCGTGCCGGGCGCAAACCACAGGGTCGTGCGGCCATTGGGCAACCATTCTTCCGGCTGCTTCATGCGCAAGGTGATCGGCTTGCCCGCCTCTTTCGGCAGGCTGAGGATGCGGATCTCCGCATCGGGGTAGAGCCTGCGCGCCGTCCCGATCATTGCGGCCCAATCAGGCTTTTCGGCGAGCGCGCCCATCTTGGCCTCGGGCGCCTTGAAGGATGCCTCTATGGTCGCAGGCGCCGATGGCCCCAGTACCAGCGCAGTGACCGGGCGGAAGACCATCGTCGTACCGGTGAACATCACCAGCGCGAGCAGTGGTGCGAACACGATGCCGAGATCGCGATGATGGCGCAGGATGGCGGGGCGGCTCAGTCGCCTCGGGATCAGGCGGAATTCGAAGGTCCGCCGCGTGCGCCACCACAGGATCGCACCGCTGATCACGAAGAACAGCCCGCACAGCCCGGCAGACGCAGCGACGATCTCGCCGGTCTCGCCCGCAAGCAGATGATGGTGCAGATCGAACAGGAACAGCTCGGGCCGCTCCCATGCATCGTCCCAGCGCGTGACGATATTGCCCGCCTGGTCGGCATAAGCCCCCGCCTCCTTGCCGAAGGATAGCCGGTTGAGCCCGAAACTGTCCGTGGCGAAGCTGATCGCGCTCGGCCGCGCTACCGGATCGGCCATCATCTGCTCGGTCGCCGCGATGATCGCGGGCGTCGCCTGCATTTGCGCATCATCGGTATGCGGCAGCATCACCCAGGCGTCGCGATGGATCAGCACCGTCCCGCTCAACCCTAGCACCAGTAGCACCAGGCCGATCAGCCCGCCCGTCCAGCGGTGGAGAAGGTCGAGCAGCTTCATCAGAAGCGCATGTCCCAGGCCAGCGTCATCGTGCGCCCGCGCCCCGCGAAGAAGGACAGGTTGTCCGTCGGTAACCGAACGTCGCTGTTATAGTCGATATACTGGCGGTTGAAGATGTTCTGCGCGCTGAGGATGATGCGCCCCGGCCCGACATCATAGCCCAGATAGGCGTCAGTCAGCGTGTAACCGCCGAAGTCGTTGCGCGGATCGCGGACCAGACCGCCGAAGGTGCGCGAAAAATAGACCTGGGTCTGAACGCGCGCCGACACCCTGCCCCGGTCAAAACTGGCAGCGAGATTGAGCCTGTCGGGCGAGATGTTGGTGCCATCAAGATCGGTATCGACCCGGTCGTCGCCATTGGTGTCGGTGCGCCCCAGGATATGCGCATAGCCGGCGGAGACGCGCAGCCCGTCGATTGGCAGCTGTACCCCCAGATTGACCTCAAGGCCTTCGATCTCGATCCGCTGGCGCTGGACGTCGAAAATGCCGTCAGGCCGCGCCACCAGCAACTGACCGCGCGTGCTCGACGACCAGAAATAGGTAACGCTGGCATCGAGCGGCCCGCGCTTCACCTCGGCACCGATCTCGCGGTTGTTCGAGATGATCGGGCTGATGTCGAGGAAATTGTCGAGATCCACCCCGAGGGTGCCGATGGCACGGGTGATGCGGCCGACATCGGGCACGGTGAAGCCCTCGGCATAGCTGGCATAAAGGCGGATGCCTTGAGCCGGTTCGATGATCACGCCGCCGTTGAACAGCACATCGTCGAACTTGGGGCTGCCGCCGCTCACCAGCACCCCGCCGCGTGGCGTCGTGGTGGTCGCAAGCGTGGTATAGTCGTCTATCTTGATCTCGACATTTTCCCAGCGCGCGCCGCCGGCTAGCCGCAGCAATCCGTCGAACAGCTTGAGGTTTGCCTGGGCGAAGGGTGCAAGGCTGCGGAAATCGGTGGGCGGCACCCAGATACGGTCGGTGGCGATCAGCCGCTGCTCGGTCTTGTCGAACAAGGCGTCGAAACCGACGATTGCGGTCAGATCCTCGAACCCTGGAATGGCGCGTTCATAGCTGATCTTGCCGCCCAGCTTGCGCGAGCGGTTCTGCGACTGGTCGAACAATGTGCCCACCGGGGCGATGCGGACATCCTGGAAGGTCGCGATCGGGCCGAGTTCGCCGCCGAACGTGTCGCGGGTCCGGTTGAAGAAGATCTGGCTGACAAGATTGCCGCCGCCAAGATCGGTATCGGTGAGCGACAGCGCGAGGCTCTCCGTCCGGTTGGCGGCAGGCTTGCCCGGGGGCGTGCCCTTGACCGCGCTGGTCGGCAGCCCGGTCAGTCGGTTGCCCGCGACCGCAACATATTCGCCATCGCCCTTGAGCTCGTAGCGGCTCGCCATGAGGTCAATCCGGGCGGTCGAGGACAGAGCATAGCCGAAGCGTCCGAACAGCGAGAGGGCGTCCGACGTCTGGGTTTCCCCCTGGGTCAGATTGATACCGACATTGCGGCCACGCGCATCGTAGAACACGCCGCGCCGCTCATAGGAAGCCCCCACCGTCGCATCGAACCGGTCGGCCTTGTACTGGAGAAGGCCCGCTGCCTTGGCACCAAATCCGTCCGAACGGAAATCATTGTCGGCGGTACCTTGAAGCAGAACGCGGCCCGACAGCCCTTCCTGCCTCGGCGCACCGACGGTGACCTGGTTGACAATACCGCCGGTGCCACCGATGCCCTGCAGCGCGTTGGAGCCGTAGATCAGTTCGACCTGCTCGATGAAGAAGCCGTCGATGGTGAACCCGTCGCGGCTACCGTCGCGCAGCGGCGTCGACTGCGGAATGCCGTTGATCGCATAAAGCGGCGAGCGCCCGCGCAGCGTCTCCCCTGCCCCCGAGAGCTTGCCGCGGGTCGGAGAGAAGGACGGGGTCAGGGTGGCCACTGAATCGGTGACGGAGCCCGACAAGATAATCTGCTGATCGAGCGCCTGCTTGTCAATGATATCGATTGTCAAAGGCAGCGCACTGGGCGGCAGGACAGTGCGTGCAGCGGTAACGACAATCTCGGATTCGTCCCTGGGCGCCTCGGCGGAGGCATCTGCAGCCGCAGCATTGTCCTGCGCCAGCGCCGGAACCGACGTCATGGTCGCCAACAGCACGGGAATCACTCGAGAAAATTTCATCACTCACCCCTTTTCTGGGGGAGCCTGTATCAATGCTCAGGCGCTATTGCAACCAATTTGCATTAGCTGGCATTCGGACCAAAGCCTGCCTAGCGAGACACCCAAACAAAAAGGGGCGGGTCTTGCGACCCACCCCCATTTGTTTGGTACTGAACCCGGACGGGATCAGAAGCGCAGGCGAGCCGCCACCGCATAACGACGACCCAGAGCGTCATAGGTCGACGGGAAGGTGTTGCCCGAGTTGAATGCGGTGGTACCCGCATTGTTACCCGTAAGCGGCGGATCCTTGTCGAACAGGTTCTGGACCGACAGCGTGAAGGTCAGCGATTCGGTGGCATTGAAGCGTGCCGACAGATCGAAATAGTCGTACGCCTTGATACGACCGAAGTTGACCGTGCGGCCACCCACGCCCGGAACGTTCGCGCCCAGCGTACCGCTGAAGAACGGACCGGAGTCGATCACGTCCAGCGGTTCCTGCTCGAACGAGGAAAGGTGGCGCCACAGCAGCGACACGTCGACATCCTTGAACGTCAGGGTGGTGCGCTGCGACCACTGGAAGTCGGGCTGCAGCGATCCGCAGTTCGCGCTGATATAACCGACACAGTCACGGTTCACAGACAGCGGGCTCGCCACGAAGGCGTTGAACCGCGACTGGAACGTGTAGTTACCAACGAACGACAAGGCCAGACCGATATCGTCAGTCAGGTCGGTCGCATAGTTGATCGAAACGTCGATACCGTCGGTTTCCAGGCTACCACCGTTCGACAGCGTCGAAGGCAGACCAGTGCTCGTGTTCGGGTCACCACTCAAGCCGCCGGTGATCGGGTCACGGCGAATCGAGGTACAAGCGATCGAGGTCGAAGCGCCGGCCGCCGGGTTGAAGATACCGTTATTGCCTACGCCAAAGCATGCGCCGATAACGTCAGCCGGAGTCGGTGCCGTGATCGCCTGCTTTACCTTGATGTTGTAATAGTCAACCGATGCCGAGAAGCCCGGCAGGAACGACGGCTGCAGCACAACGCCGATCGTGTAGCTGTCCGACTTTTCAGGACGAATGCCGAGGTTACCACCACCGGTCGACAGAACCTGACCCGAGATCGGCTCAGGAATGCTCTGGATGTTACCGGCATTTGCGCCCTGCGCCAGACAGACTGCCAGCAGTTCGCCCGTCAGCGGCGGACGGAGCGTAGTACCGTTGGTCCGCTGCGTTGCGCAGGGATCGACGCCGAGGTTGGTCAGGCCGGTATTTACCGGGCTGAACAGCTCGGAGATGTTCGGGGCGCGAACCGCACGAGCATAGTTGCCGCGGATCGAGACGCCCTGGACAGGCTCCCAAGTACCACCGACCTTGTAGGTCGTGGCGGTATAGCCGGGGCTTCCGGCCGCATCGACGGCGTAGTCCGAATAACGGAAACCGCCTTCGACAGTCAGGCTCTGGAAGAACGGACGGTCCGATACGATCGGAACGATGACTTCAGCAATAGCTTCGTAAACATCATAGCCACCGCTGATGTTCGGGGTTGCGCCGCCGGCACCACCGAGGTCACCCGACTGCGCCAGCGTATCGGCACCCTGCGAGGCGCGATACTTGCGATATTCACCACCGACAGCGAAAGAAATCGGCTCGGCTGCCCAGGGGCTGGTCACGCCGAAGTCACCGCTGATCGTTGCGCGAGCCTGAGCCAGCGACGTACGAACGAACGACGAGCTTTCCTGAACTAGGAAGTTAACTGCTTCGGGCGAAATCGTTCCAAAGAAGTTGGCCGGAACGCATCCGTTGGCCGCATTCTGACAGACGACATTGCCAGCCGCGTCGCGAGTGGTCAGCAGCGACTGGCGAACGCGCGAGTTCGTGAAATAGCCCTTGATCGTCTGGCGATTTTCACTCTCGCCATAGGCACCGAAGACATCCCAGTCGATGGTATCGGTGATAGCACCACGCGCACCCAGCTTGTAATCGAACAGGGTGGTTGCGAAGTTCGAGATACGCGGACCGGCTTCGACCGAGCGACGGAACAGAGCGGTCTGCGGGTTGTTGAAGTAACCTTCACCAGCCGCGATCACGCCGTTGCCGTTCACGTCGAACGGAACGAACGTATTGTTCCGACCGATTTCACGATAGGCGGCCGAACCCGGCAGCGCCGTAGCAGCCGCGTCGCACTCAGCCTGAGTGAAGCGCGGGGTATAGACGGTAGCGCTTGGATTAACGTCGAAAGCGCAGAACTGGTTACGCGCAGCCGCAGGCAGGAACGGATTGTTCAGGCTGAGGTTGACGGCGATACCGAAGGCACCCGACGGAGCGATGATGGTGTCGACAGTGTTCTTCGAGAACATGCCGCGCGTATACACTTCCACCGAATCGCTGACTTCGTATTTCGCTGCACCAAAGATGTTGAAGCGCTCAAACGGAGTCTGGAAGATATTGAACGGATTGAAGTTGAAGGTCGAGAATGTCGGAACAAACTGACCAGCAGCATTGATCTGATCGGTACCACCATTTGCAGTGCCAGCCAGGTTACGGACGCCCGAGAAGCGCGACGGGAACGCAGTGCCCGAACCGAGCTGCGCACCTGAGAAGGTTTCCAATGTATCGAGCGAAACGTCGCGCGCACCCTGATAGACCGGGTCCGACTGCTGATAGCCTACGCTGAACACCGCGTTACCGCGACCATCGTCGAAATTCGCGCCCATGGTGACGTCAGCGCGGAAGGTGTGACCGTCACCACGCTCGGTGATCTGCGAGCCGACATTAGCCTCCAGGCCAGCAAAGTCCTGACGGGTCACGAAGTTGACCACACCCGAAATAGCGTCTGCACCATAAGTGGTGGACGCACCACCGGTGAGCACTTCGACGCGCTCAACCAAGGCCAGGGGAATGTTGTTCAAGTCGAACACGCCCGCGAGACCCGCAGGAACGATGCGCGTGCCGTCGAGCAGCACAATGTTGCGGTTCGTGCCCAGACCGCGCAGGTTGACGAACGACGCACCACCGTTGCCGTTGTTCACCGCAGAGCCGATCGAGGGAACAACGCCCGGGATTTCGCGGAGGATTTCTTCGGCGACGTTCGACTGGAGAAGTTCGATTTCATCGGAGCTGGTTACGTTGACCGGAGCCGAACGCTCAAGATTTGGGTTCGAAATCAGCGAACCGGTGACAACGATAGTCGAATCACCGCTGGATGCCTGGTCCTGCTCCTGATCCTGGTCCTGCGCGTACGCAGGCGTTGCCAGCGCCGCCGCACCAACCAGCAGGCTGGTGCCAAGCAAGCTTAGCTTAAATTGCGTTTTCATGTGGTATTCCCCTTGATCGCCTCACCTGGCAGGCTTGGCTAAACCCAGTTCTGAAAGGTCTCTTTGGCCTTCCATTGGGCGGGTGTAGGCCAAGTCCGAAAAAGAGCGCAACCGCGATGCACGGATTTTCAACGCTTTTCCGCCGCGTGTAGCATAATAGTCACACCGGTTTCATTGCGGTGCAGCATCATGTCGCAAAGGGGGCGGGTCGCACTGCACCGCCGATACCATGCAAGGTTGAAAGCATTTCCCACAGTGGCCACGCTTGGTTTATGCCGGTTGCAACACGCATGAGGAAAGAGCGAACAATGAAGCAAGGATATAAAATCATCACCTTCGGCCTGGTCTGCGCATCGCTGCTGGCGACGCCGGTCGCGGCACAGGAGCGCAAGAAATCGCCCCCGCCTCCCACGCCCGAACTGTTCGAGGCGCTGGAAGCCTGCCGCGATATTGCTGACAATGCGCAGCGCCTCGCCTGTTTCGATGGCACATCGGCGAAGCTGTCCGCAGCAGTGGACTCCAAGCAGATCGTCGTGATCGAGGAAAAGGAGGTCAAGAAGACCAAGCGCTCACTGTTCGGTTTCCGCTTGCCCGATCTTTCGATCTTCGGCGGTAATGACGAGGACACAGAGGAGGAGAAGACCCTCAGCACGACGATCAAGACATTGCGCAAGGCCGAGGGCGGCCGCTGGAACATCGGTATTCCCGAAGGCGCAGTCTGGCAGACCACCGAAGGCGCCAGCTTCATCCCCCAGATCGGCGATGCGCTGGAGATCAAGGCCGGCGTAATGGGCGGATATTTCGTGAAGGTGCGCAACAAGCGCGCTTTGCGCGCCAAGCGGGTTGAGTGACCTGACCGACATCATCCGGAACGAAAAAGGCCGCGCCTCCGGAGAGGCGCGGCCTTTGTCATAATAACGATCTGCGCGATCGCCCATGCGGGCAATCGCGCAGGCCAAAAGCCATCAGAACTTGGCTTCCGCTCCGACATAGAAGAAGCGGCCGATATTGTTGTAGATGCCCGAACCGGCACCGGTGCCATCCAGGCCCAGAGGCGGCTGACGGTCGGTGATGTTGTCGATACCGCCGTAGAAGCGGAACCGCTCATCCACATCCAGACCGGCGCGGATATTGTGGTAGACCACGCGCGGATAGAAGTCGCGAGGGAACGCATCCGGATTTTCCGGCGGACGACCCTGAACCGAACGAACGGCCTCGATCTGCGCGGTGATCGCCATCCTGTCGATAAACTGCATGCGATAGCCGATATCGAACTTGCCGAAGTCCATGTCGACGTTGAAGTTCGCCGCCCAGCGTGGGTCACCCAGCTCGAGCAGCTGCTGGTCGATAAATTCAGGACGGTTGATGTCGGTGAAGTTATCGCGGCGGATGACATAGGTCACGACCGCCCGCAGGTTCAGGCGAATGTCGCCATCGGTTGCCGTGTAGCTGATATCGGCATCAACACCCTCGGCAATCTGCTTGGCGAAGTTGAACGGCCCCGACAGGAAGGACGCATCGTTGGGACCAACGTCGTAGTTGACGGTGCCGCCGCCGACATTGCGATTCTGCTGGCCGCGGAACGTGCCGTCAGGACGACGGAAGACGGCTGCGCAGAACGGGTTGTTGATGCCGCCCGGGGCGTCATAGCACTGGTTGATGATTGTCTGCGGCGCGAGGGAGAAGATCACGTTGTCGATGGTGATGTCATAATAGATCCTATGCAGGCCGGATCGGCTATGCCGTTGTTCCGTCAAACCTCACGGAGAACGCTACATGGAGAACTCGTCGTCATATTACTGCCCCAAGACTTCTGTCATTGTCAGCGTTGAGCTCAGCAAGCGCAACTG